>JAKAVX010000032.1 GCA_021827465.1 Deltaproteobacteria bacterium
CTCCCATGTCAAGAAATGGGAGAGGGAAGAAACTCGCGCCGTGCCGACAAGGCGAGGATCAGGAGCGGGCGAGAAAAAAAAACGGGCAACCTAACCCTCGGTCCCTTCCCTGAAGAAAAGGGGCACGAAGGAAAATGCTCTTCCAACGGGCGGGGATAAGGAGCGCGAGGATCAGACGGTCGCGCGGACACCCTCACCCTGGCCCTCTCCCATGTCAAAAAATGGGAGAGGGGTCAGAAACGGGAGAGTCGGCGCGGTCTTCATGTCCATCGGCGCGTTCGGTAGCTTGAGAGCGCGCTTGCCTGCCGCCCTCGACTCACGCCGGTAGCCGAAACGGCCGGCGGCCCGGCGTGGACTTGCGATGCTGACGAGCGGCTCCCGATCAGACCTATCCGCCCGCGGGCGGCGTCGCGCTATCGAGACGCGATGTCTTCTTTCAGCGAACGCTGCGAAGCCCGTTGGCGATCGCTGCCTCATCAGGGGCCGCGCGGCGCCCGCGCGAATCGAGACGCGGCGTAGAGCGGCCTACAGGCTCGGCGCGTGGCCGTCGGCCTGCGCCGCGTTTTTCTCCTTGCGGCGGAGCGCGAAATCGCGATCCTCGCGCGCCCCGTCGGCGTGCATCGAGCATCGCCCGTCGAATGTCGCGCCTTCGAGCATCACCAGTTTTGGAGCGCTGATTTCGCCCGAGATCTTGGCGGTCGGGCGGATCTCGATCCTCTGCTTCGCGGTGATTTCGCCCTTCACGGTTCCCGCCACGATCACCGACGCGGCGGTTATCGTCGCCGTTACCACGGCCGTCTCTCCGATCGTCAGTTCCCCGGCGCTGATTTCGCCGTCGACCTGGCCGTCGATACGTGCGGCGCCCTCGAAGGCGAGCTTTCCGTTGACTTTCGCGCTGCGGTCCAGGTAGGCGCAGGCGGTCGAGTCCTTGTATTCGGGGACGCGCTCAGGCGCCGCGGAGGGTGCAGGGGAAGGTTGTTGCGGGGATACGGATTGCGGTTTGGATGCGGTCTCGGGCCGGCCGTTCTTGTCGGCTTCATTGCTGAAAAGGGCCATCGTTGTCTCCTTCCGCATGAAGACCTTCCCGATGCTGCGCGAGCGGCTGTAGCGTCAGCCAGGGGCGAGTAAGCAGGGAGTCGCGCAGGATCGGGAGAGCTTCATCGTTCACGGTGTATTGGGACGAGGCCGGAGCATCTTGCGTGCCGCCTCGCCGACGCGGGCATCTCGGGGATTTTCACGGGTGAACGATGTGCACGAGCGTATCGGAGCAGCAAAAGCGGTTGCTCCGCTGCTACATCGCGGGCGCGCCAGCAAGCACGTCGCGCAACCGCCGGCGCGCGTCACGGATGCCGCATGGTAAAGAGCAGCATCCGCGCCGCTTCATCCCGCGAGCAAACGCAGGGGAGGGAGTGCGATCGTTTTCAGAGATGCGAAGCGCGGATCGCGTAGACCGGGAAGGGCGCTTCCTTGCCGCGAAGGCTCAGGCTGCGATGCTCGGCGCCGGCGTGCTTTCCGTCGAGCGCGCCGTAAACGTCCTCGCTCATCTCGACGCTTTGCCGGACAACGCGTACAGCCTCGCCGGTTTCCCGCCGTAGGACAAGCGGGGGTTGGGGCCGCGCATATCGCGTCAGTAGCCGAGCGATGGATCGACTACGTTCAGCAGCGGGCGATTGGCCGTGAAGCGGCGGAGATTTTCGGCGAACAGCTCGCAGGCCTTGTCCATGTAGCCGCGATTCGCGCCCGACATGTGCGGCGTCAGGAGCACGTTTTCCATCTCCCAGAGCGGACTCTCGCTCGCAAGCGGCTCGTGCTCGAAGACGTCGAGGCCGGCGCCGGCAAGACGGCCGGAGCGCAGCGCCTCGATAAGTGCGGCCTCATCGATCACCTCGCCGCGCCCGATATTGACGAGGTACGCGCCGGGCTTTATCGCATCCAGTTCGCGCGCGCCGATGAATCGGCGGGTATGCGCGGTGAGCGGGAGAGTGACGGTCACGTAATCGCACTCGCGGAGTAAGGCTTCGCGCTCGTCGGGCGCGAAAAATTTCTCCGGAATCCGGCCCTCGGGATCGCCGAGGCCCTTGGGACACCATCCGGGATCGGTCCGCACCGAGGTGTCACGTTTCAGCGCGAGCACGCGCATCCCGAGAGCGTCGGCAAGGCGCGCAGTCTCGCGGCCGATCGAGCCGTAGCCGACGACGCCGAGCGTGTGTCCGCGAAGCTCCTCGACGGTCGCCATGAAGCGGCCCTGGCCGATCCACTCGCGCTTCATCTGGGCGCGAAGCGTCAGATGGAGTCGATGCGCGAAGGAGAGCATCGAGGCGAGCGTGTATTCCGCGATCGGCGTCGCATGGATTCCGCTTGCGGTCGTGACGGGAATCGTCGCCGAGCGAAGCGGCCCGGAAAGGGCGTGATCGGCGCCGGCGCTCAGCAACTGGACCCATCTGAGAGAGCGCGCGCGCGAAAGCAGGTCGTCGGGCATCCGATGCGTGAGCATCACGTCGCATCCGGCGATCATCGTGTCGTATTCGTCAGCGCTGCGGGAGCCGCGGTCGGCAAGTTCCGCATCGGGAGCGGCGCCGCGGAGCGCGTTTCGCTGCGGGTCGGTGAGCGGGACGGTCGAGACGATCTTTAGCGGCGGCACGCGGGAACTTTCGCACGCTCGCGCCGGGCGTATCAAGCGCGGGGACTCCGCCTTGTTTATGAAAATAGCCGCGCTTATGATCGACTATCGGTCTCGTATCGGTGGGAGAGCAGGGTGAGTTGATGCGTTCCTCGTGGATCGCGGCGTTCGCGGCGATACTCGCGATTGCGCTCGCGGGTGCGCCGGCTTTGGGCCAGGCCACGCTCGGCCAGGGCAAGGAAAAGTCCGCGCCGGGCGCGCCGGAATCGACGCCGGGCGGCTCGATGTCGTCGCAGCCGGGCGAGGGCGTGCCGATTGCGCCGGGAATCAGCGGGCAGGGCGGGGAGCCGGGATCGACGCTCGAAATCGCGCCGCAACTCGGAGCGGGTCCGCGCCCCGGCAAGATCGATGTGATCCCGAACCGGCAGCCGGGTTCCGAGAGCGAGTCGGTTTCGAAGTTCGAGCCGCGCGAGGGCGGCGGCGGGTTCACAACGCGGCCGGGCGAGCGGCCGTATATCGGGATAACCGTCAAGTACCGGACGCTATGCTACCTCGGCAAAGAGGAGCACGGGCTCGAGATTATGACGGTCGATCCGGACAGTCCCGCGGCGAAGGCGGGGCTTCACGGAGCGAAGGGTCCGACGGCGCTCGGAATGGCGGGAATGACGGCGGGAGAGATGCTCGGTCCGCTCACGATGCTGACGACGCCGCTGCTCAACCGGGCGGGCGCGCTCGGAGAAGGCGGAGACATGATCGTCGCCGTGGACGACCATCGGGTAAGGAGCGAGCACGACTTTCAGCGCGCGCTCGCGAAGATGAAGCCGGGCGACACCACTTATCTGACGGTGATACGGCCGCTACCTGGCGGGCATAGTCATAAGACGCTCAAGATCGCGGTGCATCTGGGCTCGATGCACTACGCGAACGCAAAGGGCGGTCCGTAATTTCGCGAACGCTTATCCAAGCACCGTCATCAGCGCGGTTATCGCGAGGGTCAACCCGCCGACGTAGGTTCTGAGCGCGCCGATGAAGCGTATCGGATGCGGCTGGTCGAGCGTCGACGAGGCGAGGATTCCGACCACGATCAGGTAACGGCACGCCGTCACGACGACCATCGTCCATGTGATCCATGGTGTCGGCGCATGCACGCCGAGATAGAGCATCAGGATGGCGAGCATCGGCGGGCGAATCTCTGCTATCATGGAATGAGCCGGCCGGCGCGATGAGCTTTTTTCGTCGCACCGGAAGGCCATACTGCGTTCATCGAAGACGGCATCCTGAGTTGGAACGTTCTCTCAAAGAGGCGGCGAGCGAACTCGAAGCACGCCTTTCGTCGCAAGATTACCTGCGAATCCCCGTGATGGGACTCAAGGGAGCCGCGGGCGCGCTGATGCTCCGCGAGGCGGCGATGCGGCTTTCGCGGCCGGTTCTCGCGGTCACGTCGCGCGCGGCCGAGGCGGAGACGCTCGCGCAGGAAGCGGCGTTTTTCCTCGGCGAGTCGCTGGAGTCCGACGCGTCCGCGCGCCGGGTGCATCTGCTGCGCGCGTGGGAAGTGAAGCCGTTCGCGCATATCTCGCCGCCGACTGACATCCAGGCCTCGCAACTGGCGGCGCTATACGCGATACGCCGTCAGGAGGCGCCGCTGGTCGTGACTTCGGCCGAGGCTCTGATGACGCGGACGATTCCGCGCGCGGTGTTCGACGAATCCGTCATCCGAATCGCGAAGAACGATCGGATCGATCTCGACCTGTTGATCGAGACGCTCGCGGCGGCGGGCTATCAGCGGCTGCCGCAATGCGAGGAGCCGGGCGATTTCAGCGTGCGCGGCGGAATCGTGGACGTATTCTCGCCGCTCTATCGCGAGCCGGTCCGGTTCGAGCTGGAGGACGATCTGGTTATCTCGGTGCGCCATTTCGAGGCCGTCTCACAGCGCTCGCTCGGCGCGATTCCCGAGGCGACCATTATCCGCACGCGATATATTTCGCCCGCGGTGCTGAAGGAGCGCGAGCTTGCCGACGCGGTCGCGCTCAGGACGGCGGAAATCGGGATGGTGCGCAAGGAAGCGGGCGAGCTGCTCGAGACGCTCGCAACCGGACTTCTGTTTCCGGGCGCGGAACTCCTGATGCCGTACGTGTACGGGCGCCCGCTCGATTCGATCTTCGCCTATCTGCCCGAGCGCGCGATCGCGTGGATGGTCGATCCGGGAAGAATTATCGCCGAGGCCGCGCGCTTCTCGGAGACTGTCGCGGCGGAAGCGTCGGCCGCGCAGTCGCGTCCGATTTTCCATCCGCCGGCCGATTCGCTCTATATCGCGTCCGAGGATCTCGAGCGCCAGCTTTCCGCGATGAGAGCGGTCGAAACCGGCGCGCTGGTTACCGCGATGGCGCCGCGTGAGGGATGGGCCCCGCCGATCGAGGTCAAATCCGCGCCGAGCCTGAAACTTTCTTCGGTCGAGCTGACCGGGCAGCGCCATGCGATCTCGTTCGAGCCGCTCGCGGCCGAATTGAAGGAAGTCCGTCGCGCGCAGGCGCGGACTGTTATGGTGGTCGAGGGGCAGAACCAGGTCGCGCGGCTCAGACGCCATCTGGAAGCCTACGATATCGAGGTGAACGTCGGATGCCGCACGTTTCCCGAACTGCTCGCGGGTGAAGACTTCCGTCCCGCGATAATCGAGGGCGAAATCTCGGCGGGCGCGGTTCTGCAGGCCGACAGCCTCTACGTCTACAGCGAAGAGGAGATTTTCGGCGAGCCGCGCGCAAGGCGGCGTACGAAGCCGCGCGCGAAGGGCGCGTTCGTAACCCTGGAGGAGCTGAAGCCGGGCGATCTCGTCGTCCATCTCGACCACGGAATCGGGCGCTACCGCGGACTCAAGCATCTGAAGGTCTCCGACGCGGAAGGCGATTTCCTCAATCTCGAATACGCCGCCGACGGCACGATGTACGTGCCAGTGGAGCGGATCAATCTCGTCCAGCGCTATATCGGCGGCGGCGCCGACGGCGCTGAGCCGAAGCTCGACAAGCTCGGCAGCGGCTCGTGGGAACGCGTGAAGAAGCGCACCAAGCAGGCCGTGCTCGCGATGGCGAAGGAGCTGCTCGAAGTGTATGCGGCGCGCGAAGTGATGGAGGGCCACGCGTTCCCGCATCCGGGCTCCGATTACAACGATTTCTCCGAGCGCTTCGAGTTCGAGGAGACGCCCGACCAGCAGGCCGCGATCGACGAGGTGGTACGCGATCTTGCGCGGCCCAAGCCGATGGACCGGCTGATATGCGGAGACGCGGGCTTCGGCAAGACGGAGGTCGCGATGCGCGCGGCATTCGTCGCCGTGATGGACGGGCGGCAGGTCGCGGTGCTGGTGCCGACGACGATCCTCGCCGAGCAGCATTGGAACACCTTTCGCGCGCGCTTCAAGGACTATCCGGTGAGAATCGAGATGGTCTCGCGGTTCCGCAGCGCGAAGGAAAACAAGGCGACGATGGACGACGTCGCCCACGGCAAGGTGGATATCGTCATCGGGACCCATCGGTTGCTCCAGCGCGACGTCAAGTTCGCGCGGCTCGGCCTGCTGGTTGTCGACGAGGAACATCGGTTCGGCGTCGCCGACAAGGAAAAGATCAAGAAGCTCAAGAAGCTGGTCGACGTGCTGACGCTGACCGCGACGCCGATTCCGCGCACGCTTCACATGGCGATGCTCGGGATACGCGACCTTTCGGTGATCCAGACGCCGCCGCCCGATCGCCAGGCTATTCGCACCTTCGTCGCGCATTTCGACGACGCGCTGGTGCGCGAAGTGATCCTGCGCGAGCTGAACCGCGGCGGGCAGGTGTTTTTCGTGCACAACCGGGTCGAGAATATCGAGTACATGGCGCGCCATCTGCGCTCGCTCATCCCCGAGGCGCGAATCGCAATCGCGCACGGCCAGATGAACGAGAAGCAGCTCGAAGACGTGATGCGCGGGTTTATCGAGAACCGGATTAACGTGCTGGTGTGCACCGCGATAATCGAGTCGGGGCTGGATATTCCCAACGCCAACACGATGATTGTCAACCGCGCGGACCATTTCGGGCTCGCCCAGCTCTACCAGTTGCGCGGACGGGTCGGACGCTCGCGCCAGAAGGCCTACGCGTACCTGCTGATCCCCGGCGAGCACATCATCACGCGCGACGCCAAGCGCCGGATCGAGGCGCTGCGCGATCTGGTCGAGTCGGACTCGGGCGGCGGAGGGTTCAAGCTCGCGATGGCCGATCTCGAGCATCGCGGCGCCGGCAACCTGCTCGGGCGCGAGCAATCGGGCGAAATCACGGCGGTCGGCTTCGAGCTTTACACCGAGATGATGGACGAGGCGATTCACGAGCTGCGCGGCGAGCCGCAGCGGGTCGAGTTCGAGCCGGAACTGAAGCTCGGCGTTCCGGCGTACATCCCGGAGGCGTACGTCGCGGACGAGAACGAGCGGCTGGTGATTTACCGGAGATTCGCCCGCGCCGAGTCCGAGGAGGAGCTGGCCGAGCTTCGCGACGAGATGCGCGATCGCTTCGGCCCGGTGCCGACGCTGGTCGAAAACCTCGTGCAGGCGATGAAGATACGGCGCACGATGCGCGTCCAGATGATGCTCGCCGCGACGCTCAAGGGCAACCAGCTCGAAATCAAGTTCCATCCCGAGGCCCCGGTCGATACCGCGCGGCTTGCCAAGCTGGTCGACGCGAACCGAAAGCGGATGCGGCTTACGCCGTCCTTCCAGGTAATCGTCGCGGTGGACCGCGCCGAGCCGAGCGAGTATACGAAGACCTTCGCGCAGGTCGAAGCCGTCTTGCAGGCACTGGCCGCCTGTGAGAATTTGGAATCCTGGCCGCCGGCGCGCGACGCCGGGCCGGTCGCCAACTGAGGTCAATGTCGTCTAGCCGAAGTTTCCTGTTCGCAGGCGCCGCCGCGCTCGCCGGGGTGGCGCTGATGGTGTTGTGTGTGCCCGCGCCCGCAGCGACCCAGACGGTCGACGAGGTCGTCGCCAGCGTCGACAATAACCCGATAACGTTGGGTGACGTGCGCGCGTTCGCCGCCGCCACGGGCGCCAAGCTGCCCGCTTACGGGGTTACCTCTTCGCCGAATTTCAAGCCGGTGCTCAAGCAGGTGATCGAGCAGAGGCTGCTCGAGCAGGAAGTCAAGAAATACGCGAGCAAGATCGACGATTCCCAGGTCAACGCCTATATCCAGCAGATCGAGCAGTCGCGCGGCATCAGCAACCAGCAGCTTCAGCAGGCGTTGGCGCAGAACGGGCTCAGCTACGACGCGTTTCGCAAGCAGATCCGCGTCGAGCTGGAAAAGACGTTGATGCTCAACGCAGAGGTGCGCTCCAAGCTGACGGTTTCCGACGCGGAGATAAAGGCCTACTACGACGCGCATCGCAGCGACTTCATGGTCACGAAGGAGCGCTACAAGCTCGCGCAGATTCTGATCGCGGTGCCGGACAACGCCTCGCCCAAGCAGGTCGCGGCGGCCCGGGCGAAGGCCGAGATGGTGCGCAAGCTGGCGCTCTCGGGGCAGGACTTCGCCACGCTCGCCGAGCAATATTCCGACGACGCTTCCAAGAGCAAGGGCGGCGAACTCGGCTACTTCGCGCCGGGTGAGATAATGGGCCAGATCCTCGACGCGGTTAAGCCGCTCAAGCCGGGCCAGATATCGCAGGTGACCCGGACCCAGTACGGATTTCATATTCTCAAGCTCGAGGAACACGAGGTTCCCGGCCCGATGCCGTTCGCGGAGGTCAAGCGAAATATCCGCAACCGGCTACTCGACCAGATGACCAACAAGCAAGTGCAGCAATGGGTCGATACGCAGCTTGTCAAACAACATTACGTTGAGACGTTCTACTAGGCCGGACGCGCGGCGAAATTCGCCGCCCCTCGTGGCGGTCAGCATGGGGGATCCGAGCGGAATCGGTCCCGAAATAATCGTCAAGGCCGCGATAGTGATCGCCCGAAACGGCGCGGCGCGAATCGTCGTGGTGGGAGACCTCGCCGTGATGCGCGAGAGCGCGGAGCGGATCGCCGGCGCACCCGAAATTTCCGAATGGCGCGTGGGCGAGCGGCTTCCGAAGGGTCTCGGCGTGATCGCAACCGGCGAACTCGACGCCGAGGCGCGAACGCCGGGGCGTCCTGCCGTCGCAGGCGGCGAAGCGTCGTATCGCTACGTCGTCACGGGCGCGAAGATGGCGCTTGCGGGCGAAGTGGACGCGCTGGTGACGGCGCCTATCAGCAAGGAATGGTGGAATCGCGCGGGGCATCGCTACCCCGGCCATTCGGAACTCCTGGCGAAGCTCTCGCATACCCGGCTATGGAGGATGATGTTCGTCGGCGAGCGGCTGAACGTCGCGCTGGTGACGGTGCATATGGGGCTTGCGAAGGTCTCGAATGCGCTTACCCGCGTGCGCGTGCTCGATACGATTCGCCTGCTCGCGCGCCATATGCGGGAGGACCGCGGGATTGCCAGTCCGCGTCTCGGCGTGCTCGGCTTCAATCCGCACGCGGGCGAGGGCGGACTGTTCGGCGACGAGGAGATACGCATTATCGAGCCGGCGATCCTGCGGGCGAAGGCCGAGGGAATCGACGCGTTCGGGCCGCTTGCCCCGGATACCGCGTTTGTCCGGAGCGACGGGCGCTTCGGCTTCGACGCGGCGGTCGCGATGTATCATGATCAGGGGTTGATAGCGGTAAAGACATTGGAGTTCGATCGCGCGGTCAACGTGACGCTGGGAATCCCGTTCGTCAGGACCTCGCCCGACCACGGCACCGCGTTCGCAATCGCCGGACAGGGCAGGGCGAACCCGTCGAGCCTGCTCGCGGCGATAGAATACGCGGCGTACGCGGCGGGAGTGCGGCAGGGGCGAAGCGCGGCATGACGAGCGAAGCAAGAAAGCGATGGCCGATCGGCTGATAATCCGGGGCGCTCGCGAGCACAATCTCAAGAATATCGGTCTCGAGATTCCGCGCGATCGCCTGGTCGTGATAACCGGGCTCTCCGGCTCGGGCAAGTCTTCGCTCGCCTTCGACACGATTTACGCCGAGGGACAGCGCCGCTACGTCGAGTCGCTGTCGGCCTACGCGCGGCAGTTCCTCGAGCAGATGGAAAAGCCGGACCTGGATTCGATCGAGGGGCTCTCGCCCGCGATTTCGATCGAGCAGAAGACGACGTCGCACAATCCGCGCTCGACGGTCGGCACGATAACCGAGATTCACGATTACCTCCGGCTCCTGTTCGCGCGCGTCGGCCATGCGTTCTGCTACAACTGCGGGCGCGAGATCACGCAGCAGAGCGTCCAGCAGGTAGTCGATCGCGTCATGAGCTGGCCCGAGGGCACGCGTATCCATGTGCTCGCGCCGATCGTGCGCGATCGCAAGGGCGAGTATCGAAAGGAACTGTCCGAGCTTCGCCGCGCCGGATTCGTGCGCGTCAAAATAGACGGCAAGGTCTACGAGCTTGGCGAGGAGCCCGCGCTGAGCAAAACGCGCCGCCATTCGATAGAGGTGATCGTCGATCGGCTGGCGATTCGCCGCGGTATCGAGAAACGGCTTGCCGATTCGCTCGAAGTCGCGTTCCGCTACGGGCAGGACCTGCTCAAGGTGGAACGGCTCGAAGGCGCGAAGGAGCAGGCGGTTTACTTCAGCCAGCGCTTCGCGTGCGTCGAATGCGGAATCTCGTATCCCGAGATCACGCCGCGGATGTTCTCGTTCAACAGCCCGCACGGCGCGTGCCCGGAATGCTCGGGAATCGGATCGATCATGTACTTCGATCCGGAACTGGTGATTCAGAATCCCGATCTCAGCATCGCGGACGGCGCGATCGCTCCGTGGGCCACGATGAGCTACATGCAGCCGGTGCTGGAATCGCTCTCGGCGCACTACAAGTTCAGCCTCGACGATCCGTGGAAGGCGATTCCCGCCAAGGTGCGCAAGGCTATCCTGCACGGCTCGGGCGAGGAGGAGATCGAATTCGCCTACGAACGCCGCGGCCATCGCCACGGCTACGCGCGCCCGTTCGAAGGCGTGCTGCAATGGCTCGACCGGCGCTACAAGGAGACCGAGTCGGAGGGAATCCGCGAGATCCTGGAAGCGTACATGAACATGCGGCCGTGCCCTGTCTGCTCGGGCGCGCGGCTCAAGAAGGAAAGCCTGTTCGTGCGCTTCAACGGCAAATCGATCGCGGAGGTCTCCGCGATGTCGATAAAGCAGGCGCTTGGGTTTTTCGAGAATCCGCCGCTAAGCCCGCAGGAGACGGAGATCGGACGCCCGATTCTGAAGGAGATACGCGAGCGGCTGGGGTTCCTCGTCGATGTCGGCCTCGACTACCTGACGCTCGAGCGCACCGCGGGCACGCTCTCGGGCGGCGAGGGCCAGCGGATCAGGCTCGCGACGCAGATCGGATCGAGCCTGGTCGGCGTGCTCTACATCCTCGATGAACCGTCGATCGGACTTCATCAGCGCGACAATCGGCGGCTTCTGAATACGCTCAAGCGGCTTCGCGATCTCGGCAACACGGTGCTGGTGGTCGAGCACGACCGCGAGACGATGCTCGAAGCGGATTACCTGATAGACATGGGTCCGGGCGCCGGGTTGCAGGGCGGATACGTGGTCGCGCAGGGAACGCCCGAGCAGGTGATGCGCAATCCGGCGTCGCTCACGGGAAAATATCTTTCGGGCGAAGTCGAGATAGAAGTGCCCGCGCGACGGCGCGAGCCGGACGGGCGATGGCTCACGATTAAGGGTGCGACGCAGAACAATCTTCGCGATCTGACGGTTTCGTTTCCGCTCGGATTGGTGGTGTGCGTGACGGGAGTGTCGGGATCGGGCAAGTCGTCGCTGGTGCTCGATACTCTATACCGCGCGCTCTCGCAGAAACTGCATCACAGCCGCGAGCGCGCCGGCGCGTACCGCGGTATCGAGGGCGTCGAGCGTCTCGACAAGGTGATTCACGTCGATCAGAGCCCGATCGGGCGCACTCCGCGCTCGAATCCCGCGACCTACACGGGGCTGTTCACGCATATCCGCGAGCTGTTCGCGCAATTGCCGGAAGCGCGGATGCGCGGTTACGGGCCGGGCCGCTTCTCGTTCAACGTCAAGGGAGGGAGATGCGAGGCGTGCGAGGGCGACGGGATAATCCGTATCGAGATGCACTTCCTGCCCGACGTTTACGTCACCTGCGAAGTGTGCGGCGGCAAGCGCTACAACCGCGACACGCTGGAAATTCTCTATAAGGGAAAGAATATCGCGGAAGTGCTCAACATGACGGTCGCCGACGCGCTCGAATTCATGGGTTCGGTGCCGCCGATCCAGCAGAAGCTCGTGACTCTTCGCGACGTGGGACTCGATTACATCCATCTCGGCCAGTCGGCGACCACGCTCTCGGGCGGCGAGGCCCAGCGCGTCAAGCTCGCGCGGGAACTTGCGCGCCGCGCAACCGGCCGCACGCTCTATATCCTCGACGAGCCGACCACGGGACTTCATTTCGACGATATCAAGAAGCTTCTCGAAGTGCTCGGGCGCCTCGCCGAGACGGGCAACACGGTCATCATCATCGAGCACAATCTCGACGTGGTTAAGACCGCCGACTACGTAATCGATCTCGGGCCCGAAGGCGGCGACATGGGCGGGACGGTGGTCGCGAAAGGAACGCCGGAAGAGGTGGCGCAGGTCGAGGCGTCGCACACGGGACGTTATTTGCGCGAGCTTCTCGGCCAACGCGCGGCAGCGTAGCGCGAGCGTGCGAGCCCGCTTCGCGTCTTTAGTGCCCCTCGCCCCCAGGGGCCAGCTGTACGTCAAGCTCGAATCGGCCCGGTTTTTTCCGGGCTCGTAAGATTGGGACTTGAACGCCGCCAATTTTGAGCCACTCCCGC
>JAKAVX010000033.1 GCA_021827465.1 Deltaproteobacteria bacterium
TGATGTTCGACATGAAAATCGCGTCGCACGGCCCGGGAAGCTCATCGCGCCGGTAATCGAGCGCGACCAGTTCGATCCGGTCCATCACATCGGACTCGCGCTCGGCAAGGATTTGCCGCGCGACCGCAAGCGTCGCCGGAAGGTCGCATATCACCGCGCGCATTGCGCTCCGTCGCCGAAGCATCGCGGCCACGTAAGTCCCCGGTCCTCCGCCCACGTCCATGATTCTGCCCACGCCGCTGAGATCGAGATTCTCGGCCAGGTAGCGCGCATCGCCGCGCGCCCGGACCAGGCTGTCCATCGCGCTTATGAAGCGAAAGGTCTCTTCCGGCCTGCTCTGAAACATGTCGGGCGTGCGTGCCGGCCTGCCGCTTCGGACCGCTTCGTCGAACTGGCCCCACACGTCCCATAGCGCTTCGTCGAACAGGATCATCCCACCCATGTATTCGGGCGAAGAGCGGATGAGATAACGGCGCGCCGGCTCTTCGAGCCGAAAACGCCCGCCGGTCTTGGCGAGAAGTCCCATCGCGGCCAGCGCGTTGGCAAGAAGACCGGTTGCGCGAGCGTCGCAGCCGAGCGCCCGCGCGAGAGCGTCAGTGCTCGCGTCGTTCTCCGCCAGCGCCTCGAAAAACTTAAGCTTGAGCGCGGTCTGGATCGCGCGCGCCTCGGCGTGCCCCGACGCCATCGCGGCGATCTCCGCAAAACCGATCGACGAAGGCGCGCTTTTGTGGTCTGATGACAAAACGTTCGAAGGGTCAGACGCCGGACAACGCCCGGATTCCGTTCCCGCCGCGCGCCACCGGGTGCCATGCGTCGTAGGTCATCGGAAGAATTTCCGAATCGCGTTCGCCCGGTCCTTGCACTCGATACGGGTGCGGCGAGGTCGCCCTTGCGATGAAAAGCCGCGCCACCATCGCGATTGCAAGCGCGGCCACCGCAAGCGCAACCGCGAGCCTCGTCACTCGCCTGCGCCGCACGAACCTGCGCGTGGGCAAGGGAATCACCTTGGCAGGTCGCCTCGCGTGTCTGGCAGGTCCGCGTCCGGTAGCGGAAGATGTCCTCATGGCTCGGAAACCCGCCCCGGGCGGCGTTCAGTTGTGAAGTCGCTGGGCATACTCAGGATTTCAGACTGCAAGATTGCGGGCCCTGATGTGATCTCGCCCGCTTCAATCCTCTGCTATCGCGCCGCCCGAGCCGTGTCAACGCGGGTAATGGTGGGAGCCGCGGCGACTGCGATTTTGCTGCTCTTCGTGGCGTTCGCCGCCACCAGTCCGGCCCTCGCCGCTGCTCCCGAGACGCTTCCCGCCCGGGCGCTTGCGCAATCGTCGAGCCCATACCTGCGCGAGGCCGCGTCGTCGCCGGTGCGATGGCAGCCGTGGGGAGCTGATGCCTTCGAACTGGCGCGCAAACTCAAGCGTCCGATGCTGATCGATATAGGCGCCGGGTGGTGTCACTGGTGCCACGTGATGGACGACGAGACCTACGCGAAACCCGACGTCGCCGAGGTCATCAACCGCAATTTCGTGCCGGTCAAGGTGGATACCGACGAGCGCCCCGATATCGATTCGTTCTACCAGGGCGCCGCGCCGGCCTTTGGCGCGGGCGGATGGCCGCTCGTGGTGTTCGCGACACCCGACGGTGCTCCATTCTACATCACAAGCTACCTACCTCCTTACGCGCGCAAGGACCGGTCCGGGTACGGGATGCTCTACCTGCTGAAGCGCGTCGCGCACGGCTACGCGACCGATCCGAAGTTGAAATCGATGGCGGCGAAGGTCGCGGCTGCAATCGCAGCCGGAGCGTCGCGCGCACCGTCGGAGAAATCTTCGCGCGCGGCGCTGCGTAAGAAAATCCTCTCCGGGATAAAAAAATCGTACGACCCGCGTCACGGCGGGTTCGGAGTCGCGGGCGGTCCGCGCTTCTGCAACTTTCCGGCGAGCGAACTCGCACTTGCGTACGGTTTTTTCGGTCATCCGGAATACACGCGGATGGCGGCGAACAGTTTGAGCGCGATCGCGGCCGGCGGCGTGTACGATCAGCTTGGCGGCGGATTCCATCGTTACTCGACGGATTCGCGATGGCGTGTGCCGCATTTCGAAAAGATGCTCTACGACCAGGCGATGGCGCTGCGCGCGTATGCGCTCGCGTACAAAGCGACCGGCGAGCCGCGCTATGCCGAAGTCGCGCGCTCGATCGCCGGGTACGTGAATTCCACGATGCTCGATCGGCGAAGCGGCGCGTTTTGCGCGAGCCAGAGCGCCGACGCGTTTCGCGGCGACGACGGAAGCTATTACACGTGGACGCCAAGGGAGATCGAAGATGCGATCGGCGCCCGCGACGCGGCGATTGCCGACGCGTGGTTCGGTGTTACGGTCGATCCGGCGCTCGCGCCTGACGGGCGGGTCGTGCTGCGCCGCGCGATGACGGTCGAGGAGCTTGCGCGAAAGTTCAATCTCAAGCCTGCCGAGGCCCGAAAGATTGTTTCAACGATTCGCGCGAAACTGCTCGCCGTGCGCGTTCGCCGACCCGCGCCTCCGATCGACAAAACGATACTGACCGGGCGCAACGCGCTGATGGCCGACGCATACATGGTTGCCGGCGAAGCGCTCTCCAACCCACAGATGGTGCGAACCGGGCTCGGCACTATCGACTTCATCCTGCGTCGCCTGCGCGCGAAGGACGGGAGCTTCTATCACGTGTGGGACGGCTCGCGCGCGAGCGTGCCGGGCGTCGTCGCCGACCAGGTTTACATGCTCCACGCGCTGATTGACGCGTACCAGGTTTCGGGAAAAGTGGCTTATCTGCGTAACGCGGAGAAGCTCGCGCGGCTGGTATTCTGGCATTTTCGCGATCCCCGCAACGGGCTTCTGGAGAATCGCACTCTGGCCATCGAGGGTACGGTAGTCGCCGCCGCCAAGCCGGGCGTGGACGTTTTCTTCGACGATCCGATGCCGGCGGTGCAGGCGACGGCCGCGCGATCCCTTCAATCGCTGGGCGCGCTCACCTCCGACACCGGTTACGACGGGCAGGCCGAAGAGCTGATCGATCCGGCGCTCACGATGCTTGCGATTATCGACGCGCCTTTGCACGGCGCGCTCGGACTTGCCCTCGAGGAAGCCGCGCGCGGCGCAGCGGTTGTCGCGATAAGCGGACCGCCGGATGGCCCGCGCGCGGCGGCGCTATGGCATACGGCGCTTGCAACCTATCGTCCCGGCAAGGTCGTGACGCTGATCGAGGTGAAAGCGGGTACTGAGTCGCGGCTTCCCGAGTCGGCGCGTGCGATGATCCGCGCGAGCGCGAAACGAAAGACGCCGCTTGCCTTCGTATGCGCGGGAGCGGCTTGCGCGAATCCCGCCGCAACGCCCGAAACGCTCGCCCACACGATCGGAAATTTTAGAGTTGCGAATGGGCCCGTTCCGAACAGCGGGATCTCGACCGCGCCCGCAAAATAGCCAGCGCGCGACGCGTCAGAATTTCTCCTTGAAGGGGCGGACGTCGAGTTCCTGCGTCCACGCGCTTTCATCCTGATGGGCGAGATGCCAGTACGTTTCGGCGATCGCCGACGGCTTCAGCATGTCTTCCTCCTTGATCGAAGGAAAACGCTGACGGATGAACGGCGTATCGATTGCTCCGTCGATATTGACGTAAGCGACGTGGATTTTGCGCGGTCCCAGGTCGCGCGCCATCACCTGCGCAAGCCCGCGCAGCGCGAACTTCGCCGGTCCGAACGCCACGGAGGTCGGAAACGGCTTGATTCCCGCCGTTGCGCCGGTGAAAAGAATCGTCCCGCGTTCGCGTTCGAGCATCGCGGGCACGACAGCCTGCGCGCACAGGAAGGCGCCCAAGACGCCGACGCGCCAGGTGTTTTCGAAAGTGCTCGGCTTGGTTTCCATAAGCCGCCCGACCGGACGCATCGCGGCGTTGTAAACAAGTATTTCGACCGTGCCGAGTTCGTCGTTGATCCGGCGAAACGCCGCGGCGATCTCATCCTCGGAATCGACGTTGGCCGCGACCGCGAGCGCCCGGCCGGCCGCGCCGTTTATCTCCGACGCGAGGCCGTCGAGATAATCCTTTGATCGCGCGACGAGCGCGACCGCGTATGCCTCGGCGAAGCGCCGGGCGAGCGCCGCGCCCAGCCCCGGTCCGACTCCGACAATCGCGACCACCGGCCGCCCTTTTTGCGATTCCATAAGCCTTTCCTTCGATACGTATCGGTTGTCAGGGCTTGAGAATCAGCTTTCCGACCGAAGCGCGCGACTCCATGAAGCGATGCGCCTCGGCGGCGTCCGCGAGCGGAAAAGTTTTCCCAATGAGGAGCTTCAGCTTGCCTTCCTTCATCAGGCGAAACGAATCTTCGATTCCCCGCCGCCATTGCTCCGCGCCGGTATGCGCCTGGTTGAGCATGAAGCCGCTCACCTTCGTCGATTTCTCGAACAGCCTGAACACGTTGAGCGGATCGGGTGGTCCACCGGCGCGTCCGTAAAGCACCAGATGGCCCATCGGGGCGAGGCACGCGAGTCCCTTCTCGAAGGTGGGCTTGCCGACAGCGTCGAGAATCAGGTTGGCGCCGCGCCGATCGGTGAGTTTCATCACTTCCGCGGAGAAATCGCTCGTCGCGTAATTGATAACGTCGTTGGCGCCGTATTCCCGAGCGAGCGCGGCCTTGGATTCGCTCGAAACCGTGCCGATAACCCGCGCGCCGGCCGCCCTGGCGATCTGTATCGCCGAAAGGCCGACGCCGCCCGCCGCGGAGTGCACCACCACGGTATCGCCGGGGCGGGTCTGATGGCACGAGTGGAGCAGATGCCATGCGGTCAGCACCTGGATTGGAAATGCCGCGCCTTCCTCGAAGCTTACGAAGTCGGGAAGCGGTATTACGGTCGAGGCGCGCGCGATCGAGTACTCGGCGTAGGCCTGTACGCCGATCGCCGCGACCCTCATCCCGGGCTTGAGGCCGCCGCCGACGCCGTCACCGATTTTTTCGAGCACGCCTGCCGATTCAAATCCCGGCGTGTCGGGCAGCTTCGGCGCCATCGCGTACTGCCCCTGGCGGAACAGCGTATCGGCGAAATTGATCCCGATCGCGTGATTCTTCACGAGAACGGTCCCGGGCCGGGCCTCGGGAACCGCGGTTTCGACCAGTTTCAGCACTTCGGCTCCGCCAACTTTTTCGAATTGGATCGCTTTCACATTCGCCTCCGTCGGGTATAGTTTCGAGCCCTAGCGCGGGCGGTTTCGAAATGCAACTATAAAAAAAGCGATGCGTCCGAAGCTCGCGTCAAATCCGTTTTTCGACGGGCGTCGGGCGGCGAAATCAAAGAGCTGCGATGCGCTGGGAATCGGTCGGCGAGACGAATTGCTCGGTTGCGCGGGCGCTCTCGGTCGTGGGTGAGCGATGGACGATGCTCATACTGCGCGAGGCGTTTTTGGGCCGGCGCCGTTTCGACGAATTTCAGGCGCGCATCGGGGTCGCGCGCAATATCCTGAGCGCGCGGCTTAGAGCGCTGGTCCGTAACGGAATTTTCGAACGGGTCGAGAAGGCGCCGCCCGGCGATCACGTCGAGTATCGGTTGACCGGCAAGGGTCTCGACCTCTATCCGATCCTGGTTGCGATGCTCCGGTGGGGCGACCGCTGGATGGCGTCGGAAGGCGGTCCGCCGGTGGAGCTGGTTCATCGCGAGTGCGGCCACAAGACCCGTCCGACGCTGGTATGCTCGCACTGCGGAAGCAAAATTGACGCGCACACGACCACGCCAGTGGTGCGCGCGATACCGGCCCAACGCGTAAGCCGCGCTTCGAAGGCGCGCACTCGCGTCAATCCTCCCCGTCGGTCACAATAAGCCCTCGACACGATGATAGAATTTCTGATGTTCGACGCCGACGGCGTCCTGTTCGATTCGTATGAGTCGAATATCGCCTACTACAACGCGATCTTCGCCCGTATCGGCGAGCCGCCGCTCGACGCCGAGGAGTGCGTCGCCAGCATCTCGTACGCGGCCGGCCAGGTCTTCGAGATGCGCGCGCGCGGCAGCCGCGAGCAGCTTTCGCGGATGTACGAAATCGCACGCAACCTCGATTCGACGCCATTTTTCGAGCTGCTCAGGCCGCCGTTCGAGTTGCGCCCCTTCATGCTCGAAATGAAGCGCCGCTACCGGCTCGGACTTGCGACCAACCGCTCGGCGACCGTCGTCCCGCTCGTGGCGCATCTTGGACTTGCCGACGTGTTCGACGCGATCGCGAGCGCGCACGACAAGGTGCGTCCCAAGCCCGCGCCGGACATCCTGACGCTATGCCTTGAGCGCGCGGGTGTCGCGCCCGAGCGAGCGCTTTATCTTGGAGACAGCCCGATAGATCGCGAGGCGGCCGAAGCCGCGGGCGTTGGCTTTCTTGCGGTCGGTGACCGCGTCACGCATCATAGCCGTATCGCGACGCTGGGAGAGTTGGACGCGGCGCTCAAGCGGCTCGCCACGGCCGATTCGGCGGGCGAGTCCGCCGTCAAAGCATCATCTCGATAAAGTTCGGCCCTTGCTCCGGGAGCGAGCGCGCGAGCGCGGCGACCAGTTCGTCGGCGCTGTGGACGCGAGTCGCCGGAACACCCATCCCCCTGGCGAGCGCTACCCAGTCGATATCCGGCGAGGCGAGGCTCATCAGCGATTTCGCCTTGCGTCCCGGCTCGGTCACTCCGGCGCGAGCGAGTTCGACTTGCAGGATTCGATAACTCCGGTTGTTGCAGAGCAGCGTGGTGACGTTCAGGCTCTCGCGCGCCTGCGTCCATAGCGCCTGCACCGTGTACATCGCGCTGCCGTCGGCCTGGAACGCGACGACGCGGCGCTTGGGACAGGCAATCGCCGCGCCGGTTGCGCACGGAAGTCCCTGTCCGATCGAGCCTCCGGTCAGCGCGAGATAGGTGTGGCGCGAGGACGACGTGGAGAGCGTGAAAAATGGAAAGCCAGTGGTCGCCGCTTCATCCATCACGATCGCGTTCTCGGGCAGCGTCGCGGCAATCGCCGCGCCGACGGTCATTGGATTCAGCGCGCCCGAGGGCTTGGGCGGCGGCGAGAGCGGCGCACCCGCGGGCGCAAGCTTCTCGAGCTTGAGTTCGTGGGCGAGCGCTTCCAGCGCGCCGGCCACGTCCTGCTCGGGATCGGCGAGCACGCCGACCTCGACGCCTTTGGGCACCAGCGAGCTTGGCGTGTTCGGATAGCCGAAGAAAGCGACCGGGCTCGTCGCGCCGGCAAGAATGATTGACCGCAGCGGCGCGAGGGCTTCGAGCGCCTGTTCGGGAAAGTACGGCAGCCGTTCGACCGCGGGCATCCCGGCGCCGCGCTCAATCCGCGCGGGGAACGTCTCGCACAAAAGCCGGCATCCGGATGCCGCCGCGATTTGCCCGACGCTCATGAGGGCCGGTTCGCGAAGGGCTCGGCCGCCGAGCAGGAGCGCGGTCTTTTCGCCGTCGCGGAGCAGCCGCGCGGCGCGCTCTATTTGCGCCGCTTCGAGAGGAGCCGGTCCTTCGGCGGCAATCGGCGCGGCGGGCCCTTCGGCGGGATTCCATTGGCAATCCGAAGGAATGATAAGCGTCGATACGCGGCCGGGATATTTTTTTGCGGCAGCGATCGCTTCCGCCATGTCAGAAGCGAGCGAGCCCGCGTTGCGCACGGTTCTTATCCACGCCGAGACGGGCCGCGCGAGCGAGACGATATCGGACGTAAGCGGAGCGTCGGCCTCGGCGTGCCAAGTGGCATGGTCGCCGATAAGATTGACAACCGGCGAGCGTGCGCGGCGCGCGTTATGAAGATTTGCGATTCCGTTGGCGAAGCCGGGCCCGAGATGGAGCAGCGTCAGCGCGGGTTTGTCGGCCATCCGCGCGTAACCGTCGGCCGCGCCCGTACACACGCCCTCGAAAAGCCCGAGCACGGCGCGCATCCCATCGACCGCGTCGAGCGCCGCAACCAGCGGCATCTCGGTCGTACCGGGATTCGCGAAGCATACTTCGACGCCCGCCTGGAGCGCGGTGCGAATCAGGCTCTCGGCTCCGTTCATGACTCAACGGTAGACCTTCGCCGCCGATTGCGCGAGGGCGCGGCGGCGGCGATTCATGCAGCGAGCTTCGAGGTCGCGCCTTCGACGACGGTGCCCTTGAAGAAATCCGGATTCGCCTTCATGTGAAGCCGCGCCGGATAGGTGAACACGAAGTCGCGATAGTCCGCGTCGCTGATAACCCCCTTGTCCGCCAGATGATGGCTATCCAGCAGCACGGTCTTGATATCGGGAACGTCCCAATGGCCGATATCTGAGCTGAAGACCACCTGGAAACGGTGCTTGAACGGATTGACGCGCGAGTCGAGCGCGCGATTCCTTCGTCGTAGGCGCGGCCAAGCCTTTCGCCCGCCGGCGCGGCGACGAATTCCTTTCCTCCGTACTCGATGAGCAACTGGTTAAGCCGCGCACGATCGAGAAGACGCGGGTCGTAGTTCTTAAGCCCCTCCAGATTGCGCTTCTCCCAGTGCTCTTCCAGCGAATGGAGCAGATCGACGGCCCATCCCGCGCCGCATTCGAGGAACCCGAAGGCAAGATTCGGAAAGCGCGCGGGCACCCCGCCGAATACCAGCGAGCGGCACAACTCGCCCTGCTGATAGGCGTGCCCGCCGATATGGTTGAACATGTAATTGGTCGGCGAGCACCGTCCGAGCGGAAGATAGCGAAGGCCGACGCCGCCGTGCGAAGTCACTGCGAAGCCCACTTCCTCGAATTTGCGCCACACCGGATCGTAATCGTAAAAGCTGTCGAGTCCGTAGCAATCGAAATACGCGGCCATCGGAAAAGCGCCCGGATTCGACCGTTCGAGCGCGGGAATCGGGCGCGCGACTCCGGGCGGGATCCTCGCGACCTTGAATCCATGCGCGTGCGCGAATTCCAGCTCCGCGATCGCCTCCTCCGGCGTATGCATCGGGATAGCGGCGGCCGGCGCAAGGTGATCGCGATACGGCCCGCATGTCTCGGAGTTCATCGTGTTGAGCGTGCGGGCAGCCGCGCGGCGCACGTCGGGGTCATGGATCGTCGGAAGGCCAAGGCCGAGCGTCGGATACATGACGGCGAAGTCGATACCGATTTCCTCGAGCCTCTGATGGAGCAGCCGCGGCGCCATCACGGTGGCAAGGTCGTAGGCGTTGTTGCCGACGCCCCACCATGCGCCGCGCATGTCGCCGCTCGCGCGGTTTCCGCGCGAACCGGTGGGATGCTCGCGGAGTTCGCGCTGGTAGCGTTCGACGAGTTCCTTGCCCCCGGTTTTCTCCAGGTAATGCTAATAGAGCGGGGCGGGTTCGATCAGATGGCCGTCGCTGTCGATAACTGGATGGTCGAGCTGGGCGCGAAGCGCGCGCACGTGCGCAGCCTTTTCGCCGTCCATGTAACGGACCCCCTTGCCCTGGATTCAGGAACCCGCGTACCGCCGCGCCAGACGAACTGTCAAGCACGTATCGGCAAGGCCGGTCAGGATCAGTCCCGTCAGCTTCGCGGCAGCCGTTGCTCGGCGTGCTTTATCGCTTCGTGATCGATAGCCGCGTTCAGGCGTCTCTCGATCTCGGCCTGAATGCGCTCGATAATTTCTCGGAGTTCCGTATCTGATGAGTGCTTGATCACCTGTGCGAGCATCGCGGTCTTACTTTGGGGTGTCACGTCGGCTTACCTCGCTGCGGCCTGTACAAACAGCCTTCGCCACGGGCGCAAGCGAAGCAAGCCTGGCCGAGCAAGCAAGGTCGCGCGCTGCGTTGGATTTCAATTTTTCAAGTGGACTACCAATTTGATAGAACTCGCGCAGCCTTGACAGATGGTGAAAAACGCCGGAGCGCCGGATTGAGGGAGGTTGCCACGGTGAGCATCGACAAGCCAGTCCACGTCCATCTGATCGCGGGTGGATTTCCGCCCGGAGAGCCCGCCGGGCACGACATGGATTACGCGCGGCTTCGGCTGCTGGAAGCGTTGCATGAGACTGGGCGCGCGCGAGTGACGGTTACGAACGATTTCCGCGATCTTGCGCGATGGCTCGAACGTGCGCGCTTCCTCGTCACTTACGTGGCCGGTCCCTATCCAAACGACGAGGAGAACGCGGCGCTCAAGGGGTGGCTTGCGGCGGGTGGAAGATGGTTTGCGCTTCACGGCACCAGCGGCGGCAAGGCGGCTCCGGTCGGCGAGTCGCGCCGCGCGCGCAAGATGGTGAAGATGAGTCATCACGAGACGCTTGGATGCTTCTTTCTCAACCATCCCCCGGTCAGAAAGTTCCGCGTGGATGTCAATGCGAAGCATCCGCTTGCCGCGGGCCTGCCGGAATCGTTCGAGACGAGCGACGAGCTTTACATGATCGAGATGCTGGATCCGGCGCACACCGAGATTTTTCTGACGACCGAACTCGAGAAGGATTCCGCGCCGGGCTTCGGCTTCGTCTACGATCGCGACACTTCGCTTCTGCCGGACGGAAAGACCCGCGCGCTCGCATACACGCGCAGGGTCGGCGCGGGAGCCGTCGCGTACGTGGCGCTCGGACACTGCCATTCGCCGGACTCGAACGTGCAGCCCTTCGTTGACAAAAGCGTCGATCCGGCGGGCGTGACGCCGCTTGTGTTTCGCGGGTCGTGGGAGAGCGAGGCGTTCGCGCGGCTGCTTCGCAACGCGATCGATTGGGGAATCGGATCGCAGGCGTGATATCGGTCACTGCCGGCATCAGGCAGAGCGCTCGGTTCACAAATGGCGCACTACAGGAAATTCGCGAAGGTCTACGACGCGCTCTACAGCTTCAAGAATTACGAGCGCGAAGCGGAGACCGTCCACGCGTTGATTTCCGCGCACAAGAAATCTCCCGGCAACGCGCTCCTCGACGTTGCCTGCGGAACCGGAGGGCATCTCGCGTTCCTGGAAAAATATTACGCGGTAGAGGGCGTTGACCTGAGCGCCGAGATGCTCGCGATCGCGCGCGAGCGCCATCCGGATGTCGTGTTCCATCGCGGCGACATGGCGAAATTCGCTCTCGGGCGCAGATTCGACGCCGTGGTATGCCTGTTCAGCGCGATCGCCTACATGAAGACGCGCCGGCGTCTCAGCGCGGCCGTCCTGAACATGAGCCGCCATCTTGCGCCCGGCGGCGTTCTGATAGTCGAGCCGTTCTTCGGCCCTGATACTTTCCGCGCGGGCGGAGTGGACGCGCTCTACATCAACCGGCCCGAGCTAAAGATTGCGCGGATGACTATTCCGAAGACGCGCGACGGCCTGTGGTCAATCAAGTTTCACATGATGGTCGGCACGCCTGACCGGATTGACTATTTCACCGAGCGTCACGAGGGAGGCCTGTTTTCCCACGAAGATTACCTTCAGGCGTTCTCGTCGGCGGGGTTTCAGGTTCTGTACGACCAGGACGGCCTGATGGGCCGCGGGCTTTATATCGGAACGTCCGCACCCGCGTGAGGGATTCCGTCTGCTTTGTGCAGAGCGCGCGAATGTGGATCGCAAGGCTCGATCAGCCAGTGGTCACGAGTTGGCCGCCGGACACTGCGCCGATCGTCAGCGTAACCAGGGTGGGATTGGTGATTCCGACCCGCAGTCCGCTGACCACCGAAAAGCCCGATGGGTCCGGGCATCGTCGCAGAAACGCGGCGATCCATGTCCTCCTGAGCGAGGCGAAGGATTCGCCGAAGGCGATTTTTGTTCGCATCCCGCTCCGCGCGGGGGCTCTTCGCTCCGGCAACCTTCGCTCAGAGTGACGGAAACGCACAGGGCGGCGCGGCTTAGATGATGCTGTATCCGCTGCCGGGCAAGTCAACGCCGTAACCGCGCGCGTCGTCGATAAGCCCGTATTCCTTGAGCAACTGCTGGCTGTAGGTGACGCGGCCGGTCACTTTGTCGAGCGGCTCGGTGGCCAGGAGCAGGACGGCCCGCGCGAGGTATTCGACGGGCTCGGTATCCTCTCTCTCGCCTTCCTTTCTCGCGCCTTCCTTGACCAGCCCGTGAAAGATAGTTCCGGGAGTTGCGATCACCTGCGAGGGAGACACGCAGGTTACCGAGACTCCATGCTCGTAAACTTCTTCGGCCAGGCCCTGCGTGAAGCGCTCGAGCGCCGCTTTTTGCGCGCCGTAGGGCGTGCCGCCTCGCCCCGGACGGCGATAAGGACCGCGCCCCGGACCGATCGCGATCCATGATGAGAGATTGACGATCGCGCCCGAACGCCGCGGAATCATGTCGGCGAGGACCATCCGGCTCATCATGAAGGGGCCGTGAACGTTGACCGCGAACGAGCGAACCCATCGCTTGACCGCGAAATCCTGT
>JAKAVX010000034.1 GCA_021827465.1 Deltaproteobacteria bacterium
CGCATCAGATGTTCTTCAAGGTCTTCGGCCGGTTTGAAATGGTCGAGCGCGAGCGTGCGGCCGGGGCTCAGCACCACGACGATATCCTCGATTCCCGAGGCGACCGCCTCCTCGACGATGAGTTGCACGGCCGGGGTGTCGACCACCGGCAGGATTTCCTTGGGGATGACTTTCGAGGCGGGCAGCATCCGCGTACCAAGGCCTGCCGCCACGATAACGGCTTTTCGAACCTTCATCGGCAAGTTCCGGCGGCTACCGGGCGCGGGTGCGTTCTAGCCGCGCCGCTCCCGTTCCTCCTGCTCGGATTTGCACTGGATGCACAGCGTGGTCACCGGGCGCGCCTTGAGCCGCTCGATTCCGATTGACCCGCCGCATTCTTCGCATCGCCCGTAGCTTCCGTCCTCGATCCGCGCGACGGCTTCGTCTATTTTTCCGAGCAGCTTGCGTTCCCGGTCGCGCATCCGGAGCAGGAAATTGCGGTCCGATTCGAGCGATGCGCGATCGGTTGGGTCGGCCGCCGGATCTTCCGTCGAATTCATCGTTCCCCGAGCGCGCTCCGCTTCTTCCAGGATGTCGCGTCTTCGTTGCTCGAGTAGACGGCGGAAAATCTTCAGCTCCCTCTGCCTCATATCGACCTGGGGTAAGTTTTGATCGTACTTGTGCCCCGCTGATATGTAAAGATTACAGAATGAAAACCGCCTATCTCGATGCGTTCTCGGGTCTGAGCGGCGATATGCTGGTCGGCGCGTGCCTGGACTGCGGCGCGGAGCTTGGGCAACTGGAAGCCCCGCTTGCCTCGCTTAAGCTTACGGGCTATCGCCTGAGCGAGCGGCGCAGAACGCTCGCTGGAATATCGGCCGCCAAGTTCGACGTCGAGGTCCTCGACCCCCAGCCCGAGCGCCATCTTTCGGAAATCCGCGCCATAATCGAGAGCGCCGCGTTGTCCGAGAGCGTGAGACGGCGCGCCGTTGCCGTGTTCGAAGCGCTCGCCGAGGCCGAAGCCCGGGTCCATCGCACGACGCCGGAGCAGGTTCATTTTCACGAAGTCGGCGCGGTCGACTCGATTATTGACGTGGTTGCAACCGTATGGAGTCTCGAACGGCTTTCGGTCGGCGAGCTGCTCGTCTCTCCGCTTCCAATGGGCTCGGGGTTCGTGCGTTCGATGCACGGGGTGATTCCGGTACCCGCGCCGGCGACGGCGGAACTTCTTTCAGGGTTCCCGGTTCGGCTCGGCGACGGAGGGGCCGAGATGGTCACGCCGACCGGCGCGGCGGTGATAAAAGCGCTCGCGCAGCCGGCCCAACTCCCGCTCGGCTTCGAGATAGAGCGCGTCGGCTATGGGGCGGGCAGCCGCGATCTCGAGGATCGGCCCAATGTTCTGCGGATGATCGTGGGCAGCGTCGGCGCGGGATTCGACGCCGACGAGATGATCGAAATTTCCACCAATATCGACGACCTCAATCCGCAGATATACGATCATGTGATGGAACGCCTTTTCGCCGCTGGAGCGCGCGACGTCACCCTCACTCCGACGATCATGAAGAAGGGACGTCCCGGCGTCATTCTCGCCGTGATCGCGGAGGTTTCACGGCGCGATGAAGTCGCAAGCGTGCTGTTCAGCGAGACTTCCACTATCGGCCTTCGCTTCCATCCCGTCTCCCGGCTGAAGCTGCGGCGCGAGACGAGGGAGGTCGAAACCGAGTGGGGCAGGGTTCGAATCAAGATTTCGCACGGCGGCGCGGCGCTAGTCGTCTCGCCCGAGTACGACGATTGCCGCCGTATCGCGCTCGATCGCGGTGTCGCGCTGAAGACCGTGATGGAGCGGGCGCGCGCCGCCGCGCAGAGGCTCATCTCCTGACATGGAGAGCGCCGGCGATCGCGCGACGACGCTTGTCGTCAACGAGATTTTTTTCAGCATCCAGGGCGAATCGACTCTGGCCGGGCGCCCGTGCGCGTTCGTGCGGCTTACCGGATGCAACCTGCGATGCGCGTGGTGCGACACGAAATACGCCTTCCACGAAGGGCGGCGGATGACGGTCGGCGAGATCGTCGAGCAGGTCGGCGCGTTTGGCTCGGACCTGGTCGAGATAACCGGGGGCGAACCGCTTCTGCAGGAGGGAGTTCACGCGCTCGTCAAGGAGCTGCTGGCCCGCGCGATGACCGTGATGATCGAGACTTCGGGCGCGCTTGATATCGGCCGCGTCGATCCCCGGGTCATCAGGATCGTTGACGTGAAATGCCCGGCGAGCGGCGAGTCGTCGCGCAATCTCTGGACCAACGTTGAGCTTCTCACGCGGCGCGACGAAGTGAAGTTCGTGCTGAGCGATCGGGCCGATTACGAATGGGCGCGCGAGGTGATTCGCCGCCACGACCTGGCGTCGCGCGTGAACGCGGTGCTGATGAGCTGCGCGTTTGGGCGGCTTGAGCCGGCGCGACTTGCCGCGTGGATTCTTGCCGATCGGCTGCCGGTGCGGCTCCAGTTACAGGCGCACAAATTCATCTGGTCCCCCGACGCGCGGGGGGTATAGGCTCATTTTTCCCAACCGGATAGGATCTCCCGCGGGGAGGACGTTCACGATGTTGTCGAGGGAAGAACGTGAAACGTTGCAGGAGATCCGGAACCGCTTCCGGATCGGGAAGTGGTGTCTGATTGGGTTCGTGGCATTGGGGCTGATCGGCGGCATTCCGGTCAACGACCGTCCGCTGATAGCGTTTCCGCTGGCGCTGGTGCCTCTGCTCTTCGCTTCCGGATTCTTGTGGAGCATATCGGTGTATTCGTTCACCCGTTCGCTCGCGCGGGCATGCCCGCGATGCGGCGCGGGGCACGGCGAATCCGCGCATAGCATGTGGTCCGTGATGACCCGGCGGACCTTCTGGGGTTCCAGGTGCCTGAGCTGCGGACTGAGTCTGCGCGAACTCGAATCGTAGCGTTTCGGACTGGCCGGGTTCTCTGACGCGGCAGCGGAGCCCGCCGCCTGGCGGGTGTGTGTGGTGACGGACTCCGCTTTTGCGCCGGATCAGCGTTCGCGTACTTGACGGCCCGCGGTTTTCCACTAGGCTTGAGCGTCGGTTATGCTTTCACCGATGGTAAGCGACGTTCTGCCGGATCTGATCGACGAGATGGCGGCGCTGCTGCGTGAGATCGGCGCGGAGCCGCTCGTCGAGAAGCTCGCCGCTCTTCGAATCGAAACCGTGTGCGACTGCGGCGACGAGAATTGCTCGAGTTTCGCCACCCTTGGCGAGGTCAAGGTCGACAACGCGATCGAGTTGCCCGCGATGGAAGGTTACCTGATTATCGATCTGAACGCGGCCAACGAGATCTGCTTCATCGAGGTGCTGAACCGCCCCGACGTCAAGTACCTAATCGAAGAGCATTATCTCGACCAGCAGCGCTGATCAGCCAGGCCGCTAGCGCTCAGGCGCGCATGCTCGTTCAGTAACCGCCGGCCGCGCTTCGGCGCGCAATCTCACCGCGGAACTGCATCGCGAATTCGATCACTTCGTCGGCGACTCGATCCTTCTCGCTGTCCACGGTGATCACGTGGAAGCTCTCCTTCAGGATCACCGAGCGCTTCTGCTTGCTGCCCAGGTATTCCATCAGGTAGTTGACGTTGCGATCGCGTGGACAGACATGGTCGAGAGCGCTGTGGATGATGAGCGTGGGCTGGGTCACCTGGGCGAGCTCCTGACGCACGATCGTCGAGAGTTTGAGAAGCTCGATCGGCGCCCCGAGCGGCATCAGGCGCGAACTCGGATGCACCAGCCGAGCGCTATGGTCATGGATGTCGGAGCCGGATTCGGCGTACAGATAAATCCGCCGCGGAAGCGGCCCAAGCAGTTGGACAGCCTTGAGCGCGACGGTGGTGGCGACCGGCAGAAAGAATGCCGGCGAGAGCATCACCAGCCCTGAGACCGCTTCACGTTGCTCGGCCGCAAGCCGCGCAGCCAGAACCGCACCCGCCGAAAGGCCTATGACCACGTTCGGTTGCCCGTAGCGGCGCAGATCCTCGAACCCCTGGACGACGCTTTCATACCAGTTCTCGTGCGTCGTCTGCCCGAGTTCCTCGGGCGCGCCGGCGTGCCCGGCCAGCCGCACGCCGCGCACGCGGATACCCGCCGCGGCCATCCGTTCGCCCAGATAGCGCATCTCGTAGGGCGTTCCGGTAAGGCCGTGCACCAGCAGGGCGCTCAGGCCGTCGCCGTCGAAAAAGAACTCGGAAGTGTCAACAGTGGGGTTACTTGAAGGTGGCTCGCTTTCAGAATCCATGGACGCTCAAATTTCCGCTCGATGGGCTAGCTCGTGGATGACGGCGCCTGCACACCAAGCTGGTTTGTGTCGATCGTAATTGTCGCCTTTGCCTTGAGCGCATCGACGAATCGCATCCACGCCTGCGCCTGGCGCCTGGCGACGTATTCCCGCATGAAGTCCTTTTTCGCGCTCGCCCATTCCTTGTCCGAGGGCAAGGTCCGATTCAGCACCTCGAAAATATAGGCATTCCCGTCCTGCTGCATCACGCGCCGTATCACACCAGGCACTTGGGGAACAGTCGCGGCCGCGTCGGCGACCTCGGGAAGAGCGCCGATTCCCGGCACGGTGCCGCCGGAACGGGGGAACGCGCCGGTTTTCTGGATCGTAAGCTTGTTCTGTTGGGCGATCTTGTCGAAGTCGGCGGGCTGCTTGATCCTAGCGAGCAATTTCCCAGCCTCTGCGCGCGCTTTGTCTTCGGCAATTGAGCGGATCAGCGCCTGGCGCACGCGTTCCTGGATGTCCTTGAGCGCCGGGATCTAGGACGGCTTTCGATCCGCAAGTTTGACCAGGTACGGCGCGCCGGCGCCCATCACGGCTCGCACCTGTCCCTTATCAAGCTGCAGGGCCTGTTGGGCGAGTTTCGGATCGGGAACCACGCCCGTAGCTTCAGCCTGCGAGAAGAAAGGAGTTTCAACCATCGAGAGTCCGCGCTTCTTCGCGATATCGGCGAGGCTCTCACCTGAGAGCGCGGACGAAATGTCCTGGTCGAGCGCCTCGCGGGCAAGCCTCGTACCCTGGCCCTCGCGCAGAATCGCGATTATGCGCGGCCTCGCTTCGGCCAGCGTGTCGACGTGCGCGGGCCTGAGCGCGTCGAGCTTGACGACGTGGTATCCGAAGGTGGTCTTGACGATTCGGATCTGGCCCGGCTTCATCGCGAAAACCGCGTCTGCAAAGGGCTTGATCATCTGCTCGCGGCTGAAGAAACCCAAATCGCCGCCCTGATCGCGGCTGCCAGGGTCCTGCGAGTACTCCTTGGCGAGTTTGGCGAAATCGGCGCCTTTCTTGAGCTTTCGGAATATCTCCTCGGCCTTCTTCTTCGCCTGCGCCCACTGGTCAGCGCTTGCGGTGGGCGAAACCCGGATCAGGATGTGGCTCGCGTGGGCTTCGTCGGGATGGGTGAAGCGGCTCTTCAGGTTGTCCTGGTAGAACTGCTCGATTTGCTTGTCCGTGGGCTTGAAGTCGGACGCGAGCACCATCGGATCGTAATGAATGTAGTCGATTTTGATGCGTTCGGGCTCGCGAAAAGCCTCCTGATGCGCCTGGTAGTATTGCCCGACCTGCGTTTCGGTGGGCGAGATTCCCGCCACAAAGTTCTGGTAGGGAACCTCGATATAGGCGAGTGAGAGGCTCTCGCTGCGCAAGTCGAACACGTGCCGCGCCCCGGAATCGCTCACCGGCACGGCCTCGGAGACCATGTTGCGGAGCATGTCCTGCGTCATCTCGGTGCGCATCTCGGCTTCGTACTCATTGGGCACCATGTTGAAGTTGTTGCGCAGGACCGCCTGGTACTGGCGAAAGTTGAAATGGCCGTCCACCAGGAAGGCCGGTTGCGAGGCTATCTTTTCCTGCAGTTCGGCCTTGCTGATACGCAACCCGATGCGCTGCGCCTCTTCGTTGATGAGGCGGTTCTCGACGATTCGCTCGAGTGCCTCCTCGCGCAGGTTGATGGTCTTGAGCAGGTGTGCGGCGTTCGCCCCGTAGATATTCTCAAGCGTCTGTTTGATCCGCTCGGCTTCGCGATCGACCTGGTCGGCGAGAATCCGATCACCATCGACGGTGGCTATCGGATGGACGGTGGAGAAGAACCCGGCGCCCACGCCCCAGAAAATAAAGACGACGGTAATGAGACCCAGGATAATTCGGGTGGTCCACGAATAGGCGTACCGCCGCATCAAGTCGAGCATGACGTCTGCAATCATACTTGAGGGACTTTTACCCTCGCAATTGGGGGGTTTGCTTGCTTGCTCTGAGGATCGTCTGTTAGCTTTGCCAAAGGACGCGAAAGCATCGCTGCTTGCGTGCTTTGGAGTGGGCGATGGGTGTCGGTTGAGGCATGATTGACGAACAGCAGCGCTTTCGCGACGCATTCGGCTCGCTAATTTCCGTGCCTGCGGCTTTCAGGCAAGGGGCGGACATCCCGTGGTATTGAATTCGCTTTTCGGGTGGTTCTCGAGCGATCTGGCGATCGATCTCGGCACCGCCAACACTTTGATCTACGTCAAGGGCGAAGGAATCGTCTGCAATGAGCCTTCGGTGGTCGCTGTGCAGAAGGATTCGCGTGGCTCGCGCCGCGTACTCGCGATAGGCGCCGAGGCCAAGAAGATGCTCGGGCGAACGCCCGGCTCGATCGTCGCGATAAGGCCCCTCAAGGACGGCGTGATCGCGGACTTCGAGATCACCGAGCAGATGCTGAGCTACTTCATCCGCAAGATTCATAGCGGCCGGACCCTGGTGCGCCCGCGTCCGCGTATCGTGATTTGCGTTCCGTTCGGGATTACCGCGGTCGAAAAGCGCGCGGTTCGCGAGTCGGCCGAATTGGCGGGCGCGCGCGAGGTCTACCTGATCGAGGAGCCGATGGCGGCGGCGATTGGCGCCGGGCTTCCGATAACCGAGCCGGTCGGCAACATGATCGTCGATATCGGCGGCGGCACCACCGAGGTCGCCGTCATCTCGCTGGCTGGCGTGGTGTTCTCGCGTTCGGTACGGGTCGCCGGCGACAAGATGGACGAGGCGATCATCCAGCACATCAAGCGCAAGTATAACCTGCTTATCGGCGAGCGCACTGCCGAGCTAATCAAGATAACCATCGGCTCCGCGTATCCGGGCAACGAAATCCAGACCATGGAGATCAAGGGACGCGATCTTGTCGCCGGAACTCCGAAAATCATCGAGATTACTGACGAGGAAATCCGCGAAGCCCTGATGGAGCCGGTAAGACAGGTCGTGGAATCGGTCCGTATCGCGCTCGAACGCACCCCGCCGGAACTTGCCTCGGACATCGTCGACAAGGGTATCGTGCTGGCCGGGGGCGGCGCGCTGCTCAGAAACCTGGACGTGTTGTTGCGCGAGGAAACCGGGCTCCCGGTCACGCTGGCCGATGATCCGCTGACCGCGGTGGTGATGGGTGCGGGAAAGGCGTTGGACGAGCTTTCGCTTCTGCGCGACGTGACGGTCGAGTAGGCCGCCTCTACGGGTTCAGGCCCGGGCGATCGCTCAAGGCTCAGGGCATTCTACGGTGAAGCGAACTCTTCTTTGGCGCTACCGCGTGGTGATTTCCTGCGGGGCGCTGATGATCGTTTCGCTGCACATGCTTTCGACCCGGCTCGGCCCGGACGGCCTCGAATCGTGGTCCACGGCGATTCTGTTCGAAGCGCTGCGGCCTTTCCAAACTTCCATCACGCGCCTGGGACAAGGCGGAACCGGCCTGATTCACGATTATCTTGACCTCGTCAACGTCCACCGGGAAAATCAGCGGCTCCGGCTTGAACTGGCAAGGGTCAAAACCGAGAAAACCCGCCTCGCAGAGCTGGAGGCCGAGAACCATCGACTTGCGCAACTGATCGAACTCCGCCAGGCGCTCAACCTCTCGGCGGTTGCCGCCGACGTGATCGGCGCCGACGCAACCGGCCTCTCGCGCACCCTGATTCTCGGCCAGGGAACGGACAGCGGGCTCAAGCCCGGGATGGCGGTGGTGTCTGTGCAGGGGGTGGTTGGCAAGATAATCGCCGCGAGCACTCATGCTTCGCGCGTGCTGCTGATCGACGACCACAACTCGGCGCTGGACGCCTTCGATCAGCGAAGCCGGACCCGCGGTATCGTGGCCGGCGTAGTGGACGACGGCCTCATCATGAAGTACGTGGGGCGCACTGATGACGTCAAACCGGGGGACAGCGTGATTACTTCGGGTCTGGACGGAATCTTTCCGCGCGGTTTGCTGATCGGATCGGTAAAGGAGATCGGACGCGACGCTCCGGGGCTGTTTCTGAAAGTCTCGATCAAGCCGGCGGTCGATTTCCGCAGGCTCGAGCAGGTACTGGTGATCACGCAGACGCCGCCCAAGCTGACCAGCGGCAAGAAAGCCAAGAGCTGAGCCCGGTGCGACTGCTGCTCCTGTTCGGCATTGCGCTGCTGATATGCCTTGCGATCCAGACCACTGCCCCGCTTTGGTTCCCGATTCGCGCGCTGGTGCCAAACCTGGTGGTGATTCTCGCGGTTGATCTCGGACTGCGCCATCATGGCGTGCTGCCGGCCGCGATGGCGTTCGGGATGGGCTATGCGGTCGACGTATTCTCGGGCACTCACCTCGGACTCAACGCGTTGTTCATGACAATGGGGTATCTGGTGACCTATGAAGTCTCCAGCCGCCTGATGATGACCAACGCGATGGTGGGCGCGGTCGCGGTGTTCCTGGGCGCGATGGTGACGAGCGCAAGCCAGGCCGGGATTGGCCGTGCGACAGGAACGTCGGGCGAGTTCCAGGCGATGATTCCCGCGCTGCTGGTGCAAGCGGCGGTCAGCGCCGCCCTGGCGCCGCTGGTTTTCTCGATACTCGCGAGGTTAAAGCGCGCGATCGGATTGCGCGCAAAGGCCGAGCGTGAATAGATAGAGGCACGTAGTAACTCTTCCGGGAATTTCCTTCCGGTGGCGAAATTTCGCCCCAAGAAGAAACGTCGTCCAGTCCCCAAGCTGGAGCCTCGAATTGCCGTCATCTCAGCATTGATGATGACCGTGATGGCGGTGGTTGGCGCTCGACTCTATTATTTGCAAGTAATCAAGAATCCGGAATTTGCGCACCTTGCCGACCGCAACCGAATCCGCATCCGTCGCCTTCCGGCGCCGCGCGGATTGGTCTTCGACAGCCGCCATCGCCCGCTCGTCAACACTCGCCCGTCGTTCAACGCGGTGCTCGTTCCCGAGGATTCCGACAACCTCTCGCAGACTATCGAAAGGCTTCAGAAACTGCTCGGTGACGACGACATCGCGGGGAAAGTGGTGGACGCCGAGCAGAACGGCAGGGCGCCCTACGAACTGATCACCGTAGATGAGAATCTCGATTGGCAGCAGGTCGTCGCGCTCGAAACCCATCAGCTTGACCTGGCCGGCGTGAGCCTGGAGATAACGCCCGCACGGCACTACATCTACGGAGACCTGGCCGCGCACCTGCTCGGTTACGTGGGCGAGGTCTCGCGCAACGATCTCTTGCGCCTGACCAGCTACCGGATGGGCGACGACATCGGCAAATTCGGCCTCGAACGGGGATGGGAGCCGTATCTGCGCGGCACTCCGGGCGGCGAGGAAATCGAAGTCGACGCGGTCGGACGAAGGCTTCGAGTTCTAAGGGAAATTCCCGACCGGCCCGGCGAAAGCGTGGTCCTGAGCCTCGATCTCGACGTCCAAGAGGCCGCCGAGCAGGCGATGCAGGGCAAGAATGGCGCCTTGGTCGCGATGGACCCGAACACCGGCTATATCATCGCGATGGTGAGCCATCCCGCCTTCGACCCGAACACTTTCGTCGGCGGCATCACTCCCGCGAACTGGCACAAGCTTATAACCGACCCCGAACATCCGCTTCAAGATCGAGTCATCCAGGGCATTTATCCGCCCGGCTCAACCTTTAAGCTGGTGGATTCGATAGCTGGGATGGAGGAGCACACGCTCACTCCCGACACCACCTATTTTTGCCCTGGAGGGATGTGGTACGGCGGGCGCGAATACCACTGCTGGCGCAAGGGCGGCCACGGCACGATCGCGCTGCATCGTGCGATCGTCTCGTCGTGCGATGTGTACTTCTATAATGTCGGTATCCATCTCGGCATCGACCGCCTGGCGCATTGGGCGCACTTGATGGGTCTCGGCCGCAAGACCGGAATTGCACTGCATGGCGAAAGTGCCGGCATAATGCCATCGTCAGGCTGGAAAGAGCGCGCGTATCATCAGCCCTGGTATCCTGCCGAGACCCTTTCGGTGGCGATCGGCCAGGGCTACGTCGCTGTTACGCCGATCCAGATGGCACAGGTTGTCTCGGAAATCGCCAACGGCGGAATCCGCTACAAGCCGCAGTTCGTCCGCTACGTCGAAGGGCTCGACGGCCACGTAATCAAGGCCTACCCGCCCGTGGTCGAGGCCCGGCTCAATATCGACCCGAAGTTCTTGCAGACCGTGCGCGACGCCATGGCGGGCGTGGTCAACAGTCCCTGGGGCACCGCGCATCGAGTCCACCTGGACAATGTCACCGTGTGCGCGAAGACCGGCACCGCGCAGGTGATCGGAGCGGGAAAGGCGGGAGTGCGTGTCGGCGAGCCCGAAGGTGAGATCCCGGTCAAATATCGCGACCATGGATGGCTCGTCGCGTTTGCTCCGGAGGACCATCCGCAGATAGCGGTTGCGTGCGTGATCGAACACGGCGGACACGGCGGAAGCTCAGCCGGGCCAGTTGTCCATGACGTGCTCCAGAAATTCTTCGAACTCTACCCGCCTAACGCACCGCAACTTGCCGGCAAACCGGAGGCGGCCGACGTGGCCGCTCGTTAAACAGGTGGGAGCGCGATGCCGCTAATCGATCGGCGTCTTCTGAGTCACTTCGACTGGACCCTGTTCGCCATCGTCCTGATGCTCGAAGGCCTCGGCCTGCTCACGGTGCTGAGCGCGTCGTACGTTCCGTCCGCGCACAGGATGGATCCGCTGTTCGTTCGCCAGTTGGTCTGGATTGGAGTCGGCACGCTCCTGATAGTTGGCGCGGTGCTGTTCGATTACCGCTCGCTTATCGGCTACTCCTACCCGCTGTACGTGGCCACTTTGCTGCTGCTGATAGCGGTCGAAGTGATAGGCCATTCGAGCGGTGGGTCGCGGCGATGGATAAATCTGCGATTGTTCAAGCTGGAGCCCTCGGAACTGGCGAAGATCGCGGTCATGTTCGTGATGGTTCGTTACTTCCGGCTCGAGCCGCCACCGGGCGGATGGGGTCTTCGTCATCTGATAATTCCGTTCCTGTTGCTCGGAGTGCCGACTGGCCTGGTGCTCAAGCAGCCCGATCTCGGCACCGCGATCGTGCTGGTTCTTATTACCGGAACTCTGCTCTTCGTAAGCGGGCTCAACTGGCGCGTGATGGCGGCGTTGGTGATGGCGGGAATGCTCGCGGCGCCGCTTAGCTGGCATTACCTGAAGCCCTATCAGCGGGTCCGCTTGGTCAGCTTCATCGATCCGCAGGCCGACCCGCTCGGCTCGGGCTATCACATAATCCAGTCCGAGATCGCAATCGGAGGGGGCGGCAGTTGGGGCAAAGGTTACATGAAAGGAACCCAGGCGCGGCTCAATTTCCTTCCCGAGGAAACGACCGACTTCATTTTCGCCGTCTACGCTGAGGAATTTGGCCTGGCGGGTTCTCTTTTGCTGCTCGGGCTTTACGCCTGCCTGATCGGGCGCGGCCTCTGGATCGCCCGGCACGCGCGCGACCGCTTCGGCTCGCTTCTCGCGATCGGGATTACCGGGATGATCTTCTGGCAGGTGGCGATCAACATGATGATGACGACCGGGATGCTGCCGGTGGTGGGAATCCCGTTACCGATGATCAGCTATGGAGGCTCGTCGATGCTCATCACGATGGCCGGCATGGGCCTCCTGATAAGTATCAACGCCCGACGGCACACGTTCTGAGGTTGCCGCGGTGTAGTTAGGGGGTGCCGCGCGTCCTGCTATATTCCTATGCGTTGACGCCGCCTTGCGGCGCCGACTGTGTATCCCAGCAAACAGCGAGGAATCTTCGCCATGGCGCGAGCAAACAAGTTCGACGGTATCGATCAGCAGATTTTCGAAGCCCATCGCCGCTACCTTGAAATCATGGAAGAGCAGAGGCTCGATTCGATAAGCGCTGAGACCAAAGAGCATTACCTGCGGATGCTGACGTCGCTGACCGACAAACTCGCCCTGCCGAGCAAGCCGCTGTCCGAG
>JAKAVX010000035.1 GCA_021827465.1 Deltaproteobacteria bacterium
TCCGCATGCCCTCGCGAGTCGGAGGCTCGCCGCAAAGTGCCAGATCAAGGTCATCGCCGATGTGCTCGGCCACAAGTCGACCGAAACGACGATGGAGTACACCTCAATCGACCTGGTGGAAACGGCGGCGAGAAACTGACCCCTTCCTCGGGGGCACCCAAAAGCGGCCAGCTGTGAGACTGTAGCGCAACTCAATGAGATGCCGACGCGGCGTTTCTCGTGATCGGATAGAATTAGAGAAACCGCTTCGCTCTTCTTGAGGGACCATGACGTACAACCTCATCACTGCCGAACGCGATCAACTATGTCTGCTCCCTCCTTCGTTGTCACACTGGCTTCCTGAGGACCATCTGGTTCATCAGGTCCTCGAAGCCGTCACGTGCTTTGACGTGGAGCCGTTTCTGCAGCGCTAAAATGCGCAGGGGATGGGGCAGGCCGCCTTCGACCCGTCGGTGATGATTGCGATTCTGCTGTACGGGTATTGCATCGGTGAACGGTCGAGCCGCCGCCTGGAACGTCGCTGCTATGAGGATGTCGCATTCCGAATCGCTGCGGGGAACCATCAGCCGCACTACGACGAGCGCGCGCTTTCGCCGCGATGATGAGGAAGCGCTCAACGGGCTGTTCGTCCGGGTCTTGGATCTGTGCGCGAAAGCCGGCATGGTCAAGGTCGGGGAAGTGGCCATCGGCGGAACCAAGATTATGGCGGGCGCATCGATCGAGGCGAACCGCAGTCGCAAGTGGCTCGAGGAGCAGGCGAAGGCGACGCTGGCCGAGGCCGAAGCGAAGGATGCGGCCGAAGACGCGTTGCACGGCACGGATTGCCGCGGCGACGAACTCCCGGAAGATCTTCGCAAGCGCGCGTCGCGGTTGGCGAAACTGCGTGCCGCCAAAGAAGAACTCGACAACGAGCAGCGCGCTAAGGACCTGGAATTTGCCGACCACCTTGCCGAGCGCGAGCGGAAAGAGGAAGAGAACGGAAAGCGGTTGCGTGGTCGCAAGCCGCAACCACCGCCTGTTGACGAAAAGCAGAACGTCAACCTCACCGACCCCGAAAGCCGCATCATGAAAGACCGTCGCGGCTTTCTTCAAGGCTACAATGCGCAAGCGGTGGTCAGCGAAGATCAGGTGATCCTTAGCGCGGAGATCACCCAGCAAGCCAACGACGTCAACCAGTTGGAACCGATGCTTAAAGCGGCCGATGCGAACCTGGATGCGCTCAGCCGCCTCGCCGTGGTCGGAACGGTTCTTGCCGATGCCGGATACTGGAGCGAAGAGAATGCGACGGGCGAGATTGCCTTCGAGCACGACCTCCTCATCGCGACGCGCAATCGCCATCGCGCGCGGGAAGCGTTCGAAGCACAAGGTTCACCACGTGGGCGGATTGCGGAACGCGCGACACCACGCGAGCGCGTGGAACGGCGCCTGCGAACCAAGGACGGGCGCGAAACCTACGCTCGCCGTGGGGTGATCGTGGAGCCGGTGTTCGGTCACATCAAGGAATGCCGTCGTGGCCGGCGCTTCATGCGGCGCGGCATGACGGCCTGTTCGAGCGAGTGGAAGTTGATGGCCACCGCGCATAACCTTTGCAAGTTACACACCGCAAAACGCAAAAAGTTACTCGTAATTTCAGCGGAACACGGTCAGCCACGGCGCTAACGTTCAGGCTAACGAGGCGTCTTACAACCATTCCGCGTCGGTCATGTTAGCGATTCGCCACGCCGCTGACACATGCGCCCGCACGGCGCTCGTCGCTGCACTACAGTCTCACAGCTGGCCGCTTTTGGGTGTCCCCCGGGGACCGGGCCAGGCGGCTTGAAGCAAGGGGCGACCTAGCGCGCGGCCCCGCACACTACTTGCGAAAAATGAAGTGCTTGCTAACGAAATAATTCACGGGGAACAGCGTGGGGATGCAGATAAGACGCGCTTGCATGGTGTTCAGTGGGAAATACGTCGTCAGCACGGTGACCGCTGCCAGCAAGAGCGCCCACAACGCGACCTGACCGATGAAGTATGCCGCGGCCTGAACCGACAAGGTCTTCTTCGCCGCCTTGAACACGATATAGCGTAGCGCGCAGAACTGAAAAATCGCCGAACAGCTATAGCCGACTGACACCGCCACGGGTTGATAGAGCCGCCCCGCGAGAGCAGCATGCAGCACGGCCAGTTCCAGGGCAAGCGCGGCGACGCTCACCAATCCATAGGGCACGAACGAACGAGAGAAAGGTCCATGCTCTACGGCGGCTTTAAGGCGCGCAGCCATGCGAGCGAACAGATAGGTCAGCGGTCGGACCAGCGGGGGGTGTGCCCTGCAACGTGACTCCGCGCTACGAGTCGAAGCAGGGCTGGAGGCCATCTCATTATGGGCTCCGTGGCAAAATGAGAGCGCACCCGAGAAAGACGAAACCGAGATAGTCTTCTGCGTGATGCGAGTAGCGAACCACGATGCGTCGATAGTTCTGAAGGCAAGCGAAGAGGCGTTCGACTTCCCAACGAAGTTTGTACCGGCGCCGGGGGGAACCGTCTTGGGGGGCGGGCCGGCGACGATTCCAGCGGTGCGGAGCAATCATGCCGGCGCAGGCTACGTCCACAATGAGGTGTTCCGGGCGTTCCTTCAGTAACCCGTGGCGCGGAAATTTATCAGCGAGCGTTACTTCATGCGGTGAAGCACTCTCGATGCATAGGGCGATAGAAAAAGCAGCGCCGTCTGTGGTTCCCATGATCTTGGTTCCGCTGCCGCGTTTGGTCTTCCCGATGCAAGAGCTCCCCTCTTTGCCGAGGTGAACGTGCCGGTGGCGAAACTCTCTCGAAGATCGATACCATCGCGTTCGCGCAAGTCCCGTGCAAGTTGTTCGAGGATCCGTCTGAAGACGCCGGCTTGGGCCCATTGCTGGAGCCTTCGGTGGCACATCTGATACGAAGGGCATTGATCGGGGAAATCGCGCCACGGCGCTCCGGCTCTCAACACCCGAAGGACGCCATTGAGAACCGCACGCGAATCCTTCCAGGGTCGATCCCGGCCATCGTCTCAAGGTCTTGGTCGAGGGATCTGCGGTCGAGGACGGACCACCGCTCGTCCGCAAAACCCATGAACGCAAGCGTACGGGATTCCTCTCAAGAAACGCTAGACCCGGTTTACGAGACGCGCTTTAGTAGCATAGTGGGTCGATCCTAACGACGCTCGCCGGTCCGCACAGAGTCGCGACGGCCACGTGGTAGGTCGAGATCATCGGCTGCGGTTCCGGTAATTGACGCAATGGAGGTTCGCGGTATTCGGCTCGCGGTCAAGTAAGTCCGGCCGACATATTCGCCAAGCACCCCGAAGAAAAACATCTGAACACCGCCGATAAGCAGCACTGCGACCATCAGCGAGGCCCAGCCAGCTGCGTAGATCGTGAAGTCCTGGGGATCGAAGAGTCGATACGCTGCCACGGCGATCGCAAGTATAACGCCACCGCACGCAAAGAACAGCCCGAGAACCGTAACTAGGCGCAGGGGAGCCGTGGAAAAGGAAAACGCAAGGTGCGACCAGACCTGCACGGACTTCGTGAATGTGTACGTGCTGCGCCCAGCAACGCGGGCGTAATGCTTTGCCGGAATCTGCGCAATCCGGGATGTCACCTGGAACAGAAGGCCATCCACGTATGGTTGGCGCCCTTCGTAGGCGCAAATCATTTTGGCGACGTCGCGGCGCAGAATCTTGTACGGCGAGAGATAGATTCCCCTCGGCTTGCGAATGACCCACTGAGCGAACCTATCGTTGAATTGGCTGCCCAAGTTTTTCCATAGCGCCTGTTGTTTTGAGGTAAAGTTGGCATAGACGACATCTGCTTCGGTTTGTTCCAAGGCCGCCACGAGTCGCGGCAAGTCATCTGGATCGTGCTGCAGGTCGTCGTCCATGATTGCGATGTATTCGCCCCGTGCTAAGTCGAGGCCGGTCAGTATGGCGCAATCTTGCCCGAAGTTTCGTCGTAGGTCTACGCCAATAACGCCAGGGTGCGACTGGCTAAGCTCGCATATCGCCCGCCACGACCCATCCGGTGAGTCATCGTTGACCAAGATAATCTCATACGTCTTTGAGGCGCGGTCCATCGCTTGCGTAATGGCGGAGACCAGGGGGCGCAGACAGTCTTCGGAACGATATACCGGCACGACGATGGAGAGTTCCGGCTCGAGTTTCGGCGACCTCATCCTATGAACACCTCGCTCGCTTTAGCAATCGGTTACCCCCAATCGCGTAGGGCGAAACGCGGAAACCGACTCGATAACGCGGTCTTGGTCGCTCGGCGTCATACCGGTGTAGAAAGGCAGCCGGAGAAGACGCTCACTTACGGATTCCGCCACCGGACAGTCGCCGGTACGCCCGCCCAGCCGCTGCCCCATTTCGGACGAGTGCAGTGGAATATAGTGAAAGGTTGCGGTTATACCGGCATTCTTTAGGTGCGAAATAAGGGCTTGCCGGCTCTGGACGTCGGGCAGCATGAGATAGAACATGTGATAGGGTTGCTCGCAGTATGGAGGAACGTAAGGGAGACCGACGCCGACCTGTTTGGCCCAATCCGCCAGTCCTTCCGCATAGTGATTCCAAAGCGCCTCGCGCCTTTGTTGAATCGACTCGTATGCCTCCAATTGCGCCCACAGGAACGCCGCCAACATGTCGGATGGGAGATAACTTGAACCGAGTGCTACCCACGTGTACTTGTCAATCTCTCCCCGGAAATAACGGCTGCGATTCGTCCCTTTTTCCCGTACAATCTCGGCTTGTTCAATGTAGCCACGATCGTTGATAAGGAGTGCGCCGCCTTCACCGCACGTTACATTCTTAGTTTCGTGAAAGCTTTGGGTAGCGAACGCGCCAAACGTTCCCAGATACCTGCCATGGTATCTGCCGAATAGGCCGTGCGCGTTATCCTCAACGACCGCGATCCCATGCTTCTGCGCCGTTGCCACGATGCTGTCCATTTCGCAACCGACCCCTGCGTAGTGCACGGCAACGAGTGCCCTTGTTCTCGGCGTTACCAGCAACTCCAGCGCCCGTTCGTCGATATTCAGCGTGTCGGGCCGGATATCTGCAAAGACAATACGCGCGCCACGCAGCGCAAATGCGTTGGCGGTAGCGACAAATGTGAACGATGGGACAATGACTTCATCCCCGGGTTCAACGCCGAGCAATAACGCCGACATTTCGAGCGCGTGCGTGCAAGAGGTCGTCAAGAGGGCTTTCGGGACGCCAAGCGTCCGTTCAAAGAAGTCGTGGCATTTGCGCGTGAAAGCCCCGTCGCCGGAGATGCGGCCGTACGCGATCGCGTCTGACATATACGCTCGCTCGCTCGCAACCGAAGTAGGCCGGTTAAACGGAATGGCTTCGTTGGGATGCATCGCTGCGAAAGATTCGCCATCCCAGGCGGGCGACCTTCGCGGCGGCGGAGCGCCTCGGCCCGGCCGGTGCCGGCGCGCAAGCTCAGCCAACCATTGAACCACGAAGCCGGCAGGATCGCTTCTTGCGGTCGTATTGCCGACGACCTGGAGCACGCGCATTGGATAAGCCCAAGCATTGCTGGACAGAGGCGCCGGAACCCAAGCGGCGACCATATCGCCGTTTTGGGAAGGCAGAAGTTTGGTCCAACTGACAACGATATATACGGTCCACGTCACTTCCTGATTCAGGCGAGCGCACACGGCAGACTCCCCGTTGTCCTGAGCGTTGAACGGTTCTTTCGCCGCTTTTGAACTGCCCCCCGAGGTTTCGAGCGGAGCATAGCTGACCCCGAAAGCCGGTTATTTCCTGTGGCGTCGCCGGTAACGACATAGTCGATTGCTATGCATGCGTTCGCACGTAGGTCATGCCGCGTTCTCCAGCGTACATGGCCAGTGCTGATCCTGCAGAAACAATTTATCGGGATACACTAGCCTTGCGTTGTCGGGTAAAGGACTGGCGCGGTGTCTGTGCATTGCCGCTCGACCCGTTCCCCGTCCCTCCCCATTGGAACTGTTCGTGAGGTTTTCCCTCAAGGAGCTCGCCCAGCAAGTTTCATCGAGAGGGTTATGGATCGTTCGTGTAGCTGTTACCTTCACGCAAAGCTCCCCGCGCTAGGCAGGGGCTGGATTTTCCAGTCCGCGTATAGTCCCAGTAAGTCGCAGAGGAGTGCGGAGAGGCCCCCTACCGCGATTAAGAGAGGGTGTTTGGTCCGCGACGATAGGAGTAATGCACTCCGCCGCATCGCGGGGCCTTCATGTCAGCATCAGTGGCATCGCACTTGCGCGCGCCTCGTCGCCGCTGGCCCCTTTCTGAAAAGCAACGGATCGTCGAGCTTGCGCTGCGCGAGGGCGCATCGATTTGCGCGGTTGCGCGTGAACAGGGCGTCCACCCAACCAGCCTGTGTCATTGGCGGGCGCGCTACTGTGCTGGGAAACGGGGGCCGTCAACGTCGGCGCAGCGAGTTCGCGCCAGCGCGCCAAGTCCGCGGTTGCTCCCCGTGACGATCGCCCCTGCGTCTTCGTCCTCGCACCGGTCTCCGCATTCGGCTGCATACAGCGGTAGCGTTGTGGCTCGCGTTTTCGGCTAGCGCGACGCTGCGGAACGAGAGTGCGGCGCTGGACGCCGCCTTGGTGTGCGCCTTGGTCGCGCAGTTGCGGCGATGAGCGTCGTGGTAACCGGGATGGCGAACGGGGTGGTGAGCGGCATGCGCGGCCGGCTGCCGGCACGACGGACATGCGCAAGGGGTTTACCGGACTGAGCGCCCTGGTGCAGAACGCGGTAGCGAGCAGTCCGCTCTGCGGTCATTTCTTCGTGTTTCGCGGGCGGCGCGGCGATCTGATCAAGCTCTTGTGGTGGGACGGAACGGGATTGTGCTTGATGGCAAAACGGTTGGAGCGCGGCCGCTCCATCTGGCCGCAAGCACAGAGTGGAGGCGTATCGTTGAGCGCGGCGCAACTCTCGATGCTGCTCGCGGGAATCGAGGTTGACTATCACGGCTGCGCCGATGGCGATATATACCCAGCACAGGGAGATTCGATCCACGCCGAATACGCGGGAGAGCACCCCCCTTAGCCGAGCCTCTGGGCCAAAGGATGGCTGGGCCGACCCCATGAATCACGGGAAATCGTATCGCGGTCGCATAGGAGGCTCCAGTTGGCGGTCCAGACTAATGTCTCAACTAATCGTCCCTTAGGTCGCGTGTCTTCCCGCTGGATCTACATCGCCATCGGCGTAGCAGTGATAATCAACCTCGTTATGCTGCTCGCCTACCAACACTACCTCGCAGGCGATTTCCCGTTCCAAGATGAAATCGGCTACGTAAATCGGCTGCATCAACTGGCCGTAACAGGCTTTCCCCATTTTCTTTTCGATCGGTATTGGAATTACTTTACACCATCGTATTTCCTGATCTGGTACGGATTTTATAAGCTCAGCCACCTGAACATAGAAACCGTGCGGTACACCGGTGCGGTGGTGAGCGCGTCGGTCTCGCTGCTGCTTTGCGTTTTGCTCTTCCGAAAAGCACAGCGCTTCGACATGCTGACAATCTTGGTCGTACTCAGCGCTCCGTTTGTCATCTGTTCATACAACTATTGGGCTTCATATAACCAATCAATGGAATCCGTCGCGCAGCCACTCGTTTTTGGACTGTCCCTCGGCCTTATTTGGATTGCGGAGAGATTTTTCAGCGCCGTCGATTCGGGCGAGAAGATACAACGGGTCTTGTCATGGGCGGCGTTGGGCACACTGGTTTGGGTTTTCGCGGCGGGAATCTACCCCCCACCGCTGGTGATTCCGGTGACCGTTATGCTCACTCGCTGGTTATTGCTGCGGCGCGTGGATGTCGCAATGGTCGTACTCGGGGCACTGGCGATCGCGCTTCCGCTTACCTATGTAATGCTGGGTGAAGGGCTCAGGACGGGATGGTCGGCCTCGAACGCGGGCTTCGGCTTGCGTGACGTGCTTCACGCAGTCGCGGCCGCTGTTGCGCTATCGGGTAACGCGCTCTTCTCTCCCGGTACCGCTCTCCAGGAAGTGTTAGCATGGTTGCTGGGGTCAGGACTCTTGCTGGGGCAACTGGCATGTGCAGTTTATACCGTACGCCTCCCATTAGCTCAGCGCTCGCGCTTTTTTGTTCCTTTAGCGCTGATGATCTACAATGCGTTCGTGCTACTCGAGATCATTGGGGCGCGCCTGCATTATCCGGGCCTCGACTTTACCCCCCGCTACGCGATCTTCGGCCTCGGCGGGCCTGTTAGTCTGATGACCTGGTTTGTTTTGTTGGACAGCCACGCCCGGTGGCGGAAGGTTCTCGCCATCGGAACGCTCGCGATGACTGTCGTGGGTGTAGCAGTAGCCGATCGTGAACAGATCCGGCAATTGCCGTATACGCGCGCTGCGTTCGCGCGCATACGGTCGACCATGATGTCGCTCCAGGCCCCCCCGAACGCTGCGCAGCAAGCCGAGATGTTCGTCAATCCGCCCCTGGCACCGTACGTCTATCCGGACCTGCAATTTCTTCGGGAAGAGCGTCTCGCAATGTATGCGGTGGCAGGATCGCAGACGGTCTCCCCGTCTGCGTCGCCACCTGCATCGCTCAAGACTGCGCTGCTTGTGACCAATTTCGGACCGGAGGACGTCCGAGCCAAGATACCGTTCCACGTCGAGCCCAATGGCGAATCGTCGATGTGGCTTAGGGTTAATCAGCCGGTTGAGGGCGAGGTGTATGTCGTGATTAATGGAGCGCGGCTCCGCGCTTTCCACCACGACAACGTGATCGCCGTAACTCTGCCCGCGTTGCTCTATAGCAAACCGGGCCATTATCCAATGAATGTGGTTGCAATCAGCGCGGGGAGGGTAACCAAGAGCAATACGGTGGAGTTCGTCGTGCATTAGCATTCCGTGATCGACAACGGCTGTCGCTCCGTCTTCGAGATCGGTCTGAGCAAGGAACAAGATGCGTCGGCGATCCACAAGCCAGTTGAAGATGCGTTGGAGGCGGTATTCGGTGAACCCCGTGCCGTTCCAGACGGTTTCGAGCTGCGCAGCGACCACGGCTCGGTCTATACGGGAGCAGGCTGTGAAGAACTCTGCGACACCTGGAAGGCGGAGCATACGTTCGCTCGCGTCGGTCGCCCAACCGGTAACGCCGTTGCCGAGCGGGTGATCCAAACGATGAAGATGGAACTCTTTTGTCCGCGCGATTGGGAAGACCGCGAGGAGATCAAGGTGCCGCTGAGAGATGGTGCGTCTTCTACAACGCCGAACGTCCGCATGCGGCGTTGAACTGGCCGACGCCGGCGGAAGATCGCGCGCAACGGCTCGATGGGCAGCAGGTGCCAAGGACGGCGGCGTGAGCGCCTTCGTGCGAAAGGCAGGCGGCGGCCTCAAAAGCCGCGCTCCGAGGCAAGACCGAGCCGAAATGACGGCCTATAACGCGGCTTCGAGCTATCGGGTGACCCCGTAGGTCGTCCGATCGCAACCAACGAATCAATGGTCTCTTCGGGTCGTGCGCGACCCACCCGCCCGTAGCGCCGAGCCGACGTACCCTAACCGAGCGCTGCCGATAGCAGCGAACCAAGGCGATTTCGACAGCGCAAGCTGTCAACTCAGCGAGGGAGCGGGGTAGTGGTCCCTTTTGAAAATGGCGACCCCTTGACATAAGCGAGGCCAGCGTTCAGACTTTCGATATGCCAAAGCGGTCACGCAGGCCACACTCGGGTCCGGCTCAGGCGGCGAAGTCCATCCTCGGACAGGTCACGCGCGGCGTCGAGAGGCCTGCCCCTACCGCGATTAAGACCGGCGACGGTATGAGTTAGAAATGGCAAAGATCTTCGACGTACGATCGGTTCTGGCATCGTCCCGGGTATACGAGCTGCTCCAGTGGATGATGGGCTCCTCGAAAGGCCGTCCGATTTTTGCGCACAAATACGTGGCCGCTAAACCGGGCGACAGAATTCTCGACGTAGGCTGCGGGCCGGCAAGTCTGCTCGAATATCTGCCGGACGTGACCTATCTTGGCTTTGACATGAGTGCCGATTACATCGCGTATGCAAGAAACCGATACGCATCGCGAGGGCGCTTTTACTGCGAACGCGTGAGCCGCGAGTCGGTGCAAAATGAAGAGCCCTTCGATATCGTGATCGCGTCGCAGATACTTCACCATCTCTCCGATGAAGAAGCACTCGACCTCTTCGAGCTCGCGAGAGGTTGCCTGAAACCCAATGGCCGTTTGGTGACACTCGATCCAGTTTACATCGAAAAGCAATCCCCAATTGCTCGCTTCATCATCTCCCACGATCGTGGAGAGTACGTGCGCTGGAAAGCGGCCTATGAGAAGCTCGCCGGGCAGGTATTCTCAAACGTGCGCACCAATATCCGCACGGATCTTGAGTCGTTTTCGTACACCGACATTATCATGGAGTGCTCGCAGTAGCCCACGGGCTGCTCAGGGCGGCGCGATTACGAGGGCGCGCACCGACCGGAAGGCAAAAGCCTCGCCGAAGCCAGCACCCCTATCTTTGTGGGTCTTCTGGGGCCTCAGCGGACTCGTTCCCGCCTCAGAGCGTGGCTGTGGCCCCACTGCGGGCGGGTGGAAAACCCTAAGACGAATGCTATGCGCGCAATTGGCACCGCTGGCTTCCCGATTCATGGTCTTGGGTAATCATCAGCAAAGCAAGCAGGCTACTCGCCCACTTGGAACCCGGGAAAGCCATCACTTTACCCATGTACGGGCCTTGCCCATGCGCGGGCCGGTACATTTTGAGGTGCCGCCTGCCGGGGACTCTTTGAAGTGCCCGCCATGGGAAAGATCGTTTGCCGAGTCGATGAAGCTTCGCGAGCCAACCGGGCTACACGGCGGGGCCGGCGTTCGCTAAATGCGAATAGCTAAACGAGAAATATGAAGCGTGCATCTCGGATTACAGTCCCCGCCGACAGACGGGCCAGCATGTCGCGCGTTCGCGCTCACGCCAATGGGCAGGCCGTCGGTAACGGCCGAGCTACACGGCCGCCGCTCATCGTGGTGGGGATGCATCGGTCCGGGACCTCATTTGTTTCGTCCCTACTGCATACGGCCGGCCTCGACGTGGGTGCCCGTCTGATGCCCGGCGGCCGAGGCAACGAGCGTGGCCACTTCGAAAACTTGGATTTCGTAGAGTTCCACATGCGCTGGCTTCGCCTTACGGGGCACGACGACTCCGGTTGGGCCACTTCGCACACGCTCACGCTGCCCGGAGACGCTATGTCCGAGGCTCGTGAGATCATCGAGGTCAATGCGCGCGGCTCCGCCTGGGGCTGGAAGGATCCGCGAACGACGCTCTTCCTTGAGTTTTGGGCAAGCGTTGTGCCCAAGGCTTGCTACCTGTTTCTCTACCGTGAGCCGAGCGAAGTTGTGGACTCCCTTTTCCGCCGCGGAGACGATGCTATCCGGCTCTCGCCTGAGCTTGCGGCACAAGCCTATCTGAACCATAACGACATCATTCTCCGATTTGCGCGCGCAAACCGCAGTCGCTGTGTGATCGCCAACGTGTCCGCGGTTGCTCGCAACCCAGAGCGGTTCCTCGCCATGATTGCACAACGATTTGCGCTGCATTTGAATATTCAGGCGCCCTCACCGTTCGACGCCGAACTCATGCGGGCGATCGAATCCGGTTCGTCGCGGCCGACACTGCTGCGCTATGTGCTGCCGGAGATCGAGCGTCTGTACGCCAGTCTGGAACGCGAAGCGGATCTTCCCGCAGGAACCCGTAGCGGCAAGCGGATCTCAGCAAGGCTTGCTAGGGACGCGTTCTTCAATGAGTGGTTCCTGGACGGCAAGCGTGAAGCGGATATGCGCGCTCAATTGGCGGAGACGCAATCTGGTGTTGCGGCGCGCGACGCGGAGCTCAGCGCGCGGCAGTCCGACCTCGAGCAGTTGCGCGCTGAACTGGCCGAGACGCAATCTGGT
>JAKAVX010000036.1 GCA_021827465.1 Deltaproteobacteria bacterium
CGCGCTTGCGCCCGGAAAGCGGGACCATCTGAGGCGCGTACGTCTGGGATGCGCGCCTTCGGGATTGGCGCTAAGCCTGCGCGCGATGGGCACCGGTGCGCAGCCGTGGCTGGGAGATCGTCTTTCCGAGCTTGAGATCCCGACGCTGCTCGTTGCAGGCGCGCTCGACAGCAAATTCACCCGCATCGCGCGGGAGATAGCGTCGCTCGTCCAGCACGCGCGGCTCGAAATTATCGAGGGCGCCGGCCACGCGCCGCATCTGGAACAGTCCGGACAGTTCAATCGCCTCGTCGCGGAATTCCTGAACGGCGCGCCGTAGCGTCGCATTTTCGGAGTATCGGACAGAGAAAGCCAATGAAACCAAAGTGGAAAAGCGTAAAAAGCTACGAAGACATCAAGTATGAAAAGGCCGAGGGAACCGCGCGCGTCACGATCAACCGCCCGCGCGTCAGAAACGCCTTCAGGCCGCTCACCGTGCGCGAAATGATAGACGCGTTCAACCATGCCCGCGAGGACAGCGAGGTCGGCGTCATCATCCTGACCGGCGAAGGCACCGAGGCGTTTTGCAGCGGCGGCGATCAGCGCGTGCGCGGCGAGCAGGGCTACGTCGGCGCCGACGGAGTGCCGCGCCTCAACGTGCTCGACCTGCAGAAAATCATTCGCAGCATACCGAAGCCGGTGATCGCGATGGTCGCGGGATTCGCGATCGGCGGCGGCCATGTGCTTCACGTAGTTTGCGACCTGACGATCGCGGCCGACAATGCGGTCTTCGGACAGACCGGACCCAAGGTCGGGAGTTTCGACGGGGGCTTTGGCGCGGTGCAGCTCGCACGCCTGGTCGGGCAGAAGAAGGCGCGCGAAATCTGGTATCTGTGCCGGCGCTACAGCGAGCAGGAAGCGCTCGCGATGGGCCTGGTCAATGCGGTGGTGCCGCTCGCCGAGTTGGAAGAGACGACGGTTCAGTGGTGCCGCGAAATACTCGCGCAGAGTCCAATGGCGCTGCGGTGTCTCAAGTCCGCCTTCAACGCGGAGATGGACGGGATGGCCGGAATACAGGAACTCGCCGGCAATACCACGCTGCTTTTCTATATGACCGAGGAGGCTCAGGAGGGACGTAACGCCTTCACCGAGAAGCGCAAGCCCGACTTCTCGAGGTTCAAGCGCCTCCCATGAGTGAGCAGGCGGCCGCGATGCGCGCGGTGCCGAGCCCGTTTTCGTCCTGGCTGATGGCGACGCGTCCGCGCACGCTGACGGCCGGCGTAGTGCCGGTACTGGTCGGTTCGGCGTTGGCGTATCGCGCGGGTAGTTTCGATGCGCCGGTCGCGATAGTGACTCTCGCTGCCGCGATACTGATTCAAATCGGTACCAACCTCGCGAATGACTATTACGATTTCGTCGGCGGCGCGGACACCGAGGCGCGTCTCGGCCCGGTGCGGGTCACGCAGGCCGGACTGATTGCGCCGGCGACCGTGAGGAACGCCGCATTCGCAGCGCTCGGGCTTGCGGGCGTCGCCGGGTGCTATCTGGTCGCGGTTGGTGGCTGGCCGATCCTCTTGATCGGCGTCGTATCGCTGGTGGCCGCGCTCGCGTACACGGCCGGGCCGTATCCGCTGGCGCATCAGGGTCTTGGCGACCTCTTCGTATTCGCGTTCTTCGGCGTGATTGCGGTCAACGGAACCGTGTTCCTTCAATGCGGGCGCGTCTGGCCGCTCGCGATCGCGAGTTCGATTCCGGTGGCGTGCCTGGCTACCGCGATTCTCGTCGTCAACAATCTGCGCGACGCGGACACCGATCGGCTTGCGGGAAAACGCACGCTCGCAGTGCGGCTCGGCCGCGGCTTTGCCCGGGCCGAATACGCGACGCTGGTCGTGGTCGCGTTTTTGGCGGTGCCGGTGATGGCCGCGATGGGCGGATATGCGCTTTTGATTCCGCTGTGCGCGATTCCGCTGGCGATCGGGGAAACGCGCGCGCTTTCGAGGCGCTCGGCTTCGGAATTGAATCAGAGCCTCGCGGGAACCGCCAAACTGCACATGATCTACGGACTGCTGCTGGTCGTGGCGGTCATCCTATGAGACTGGCGGGGGCGAGGATTATGCCGTTTCGCGCGTCGCTTCGCCGTCCGATGGTCACGGCGCGGGGACGTATCGACGTGCGTGAAGGATTCGTGCTGGAACTTCGCTCGGATTGCGGCGAGCGCGGCCTCGGCGAGGCGAGTCCCGCGTACTGGATCGATAAACAACCGCTTTCGGACACGCACGCGGCGCTCAAGAGAATCGTCGCGAAGATTGAAGATTGCCGCGACTCCGACGAGGTCCGTGCGGAAGTGCTGAACGGGGCCGGTGCGAGCGAATTGACGCCCGCGGCAGCATGCGCGCTCGATACCGCGCTGCTCGATCTGGCCGCGCGCTCGCGTGGGGTGGGGGTGTCCGCGATGCTTGGCGGCGCTTCGAGCCGGGCTGTTCCGGTATGCGCGTTGCTCTGGTCGCGCACGCCCGAGGAGCTGATTCGCGAGGTACTGTCGGCGCGCGCGAGCGGTTACACGGTCTTCAAGCTCAAGGTCGGCGCGGGTGCGCTCGCCGACGATCTGGCAAATGTCAGCGCTCTTCGCAGCGTAACCGAAGGGGCCGATCTCATCCGGCTTGATGCGAATCGCGCGTGGAATTTCGAGATGGCTCTGTCGGCTCTCAATGCGATTGGTCCCGCGCGAATCGAGTTTGTCGAGGAACCGGTTCAGCCGGGCTCGTCCGTCGAACTGGCACGGCTGCGCGATGAGACAGGAATCGCGGTAGCGGTCGATGAATCGATCAGGTGCGCTCGCGACCTGGAATCGTTGCGCGATTCCTGCGGTCCCGATCTCGTGGTCGTGCTGAAGGCGGCGCGGGTCGGCGGTCCGTCGAAATGCGTCGAAATTGCCGAATTGGCGCGAGCCGCGGGAGTCGGCAGGATCGTCGTCACCGACTCGATGGAAAGCTCGGTCGGAATGAGCGCGGCGGTTCACCTTGCGACGGTGATTGCGTCGGCTGGAACCGCGATCGGTCTGGGAGGTGCGAGATTCTTTCAGTCGTGCGGGTTCGATGACGTTCCTGCGATGCACGATGCGTCGCGGGTAGCGGCATGCGGACCGGGCTTGACTGTGTCGGTTCAGCGTTCGGAACTGTGAAGCCGTGTCGTCACCAAGACCCATCCTGAAATCGGAAATTCCGTGGCTCTGGGAGCGCGCTCGACGCGAGCCGGACAAGCTCGCCCTGCTGTGCGAAGACGAGGCGCTGTCGTTTGCGCAACTGGCCGAGCGCGCGGAACTGGCAAGCGCGCGATTGGCGGCGCTCGGCGTGGAAGCGGGGGACACGATTGCGCTCCTGATGGACTCGTCGGTGAGAACGGTCGAGCTGATCCATGCGGCGCAGCGTATCGGGGCGGTGCTGGTTCCACTGAACACGCGGCTTGCGCCCGGCGAGATTGCGGCGCTCATTCGAGCCGCGAAGCCGCGCGTCCTTATCCACGACCCGGGCTATCGCGATTCTCTGAAGAGCGTTCTGACCGCGCGGATGCGGCTCGTTGAATTAGGCTCGGAATTCGAATCGCTTAAGCCTGCCCCGCTTAAGAAAATTGCTCCGATGCGGCCCGACGCGGTGCATACAATCATTTTCACTTCCGGCACCACAGGTACGCCGAAGGGAGCGATGCTGACCAACGGAAACCATTTCGCGAGCGCGAGCGCTTCGCGCGAGAATCTCGGCGTCGAACCCTTCGACAGGTGGCTGAACTTCCTGCCGCTCTATCATGTCGGAGGTCTGTCGATAATTCTGCGCAGCGTAATCGACGGTGCGACCATAATCCTTGAGCGAGGATTCGACGCGCGCCGCGCCAACTGCGCGATAAGGACGCACGGAATTACGCTCTTTTCGGTGGTGGCTACGATGCTCGCGCGGATGCTGGACGAAAACGGAGGTCAGCCTTATCCGCCTTCGTTGCGATGCGTTCTGGTCGGCGGTGGCCCGGTTCCGCCTGCTCTCGTCGAGCGCGCGATGCGTCTCGGCCTCCCAGTCGCGCCCACTTATGGCTTGACCGAGACCGCGTCGCAGGTGGTCACCGCCCGGCCTGACGAAGTGCTTTCGCAAGGCATGAGCTGCGGCCGTCCGTTGCCGGGGGTATCGATCCGAATCGAAAATCCTGACGCGGCGGGACGCGGCGAAGTTCTGGTCCGTGCGCCTTCGGTGATGGCGGGGTACCTTCACGACGAAAGCGCCACGCGCGCCGCAATCCGCGACGGATGGCTTCACACGGGCGATATCGGCCATCTCAATGAAGCGGGCTGCTTGTACATCGACGACCGGCGCAACGATCTGATCGTGACCGGCGGCGAGAACGTGTATCCCGCGGAGGTCGAGGCGAGGCTTCTTGCGCATCCGATGGTTGCCGAGGCCGGGGTTTACGGCGTGGGCGATCCGGTGTGGGGACACCGCGTGGAGGCTGCGATCATTCTTCGCGAAGGAGGGAGCGTTGGTGAAGCGGAGCTGCGCGAATGGTGTTCCGAGCGCCTCGCCCGTTTCAAGGTTCCGAAGACGATTCGCTTCGTCGGCGCGCTCCCGCGGACCGCGTCGGGCAAGATCCGGCGCGGAATTCTTCGCCTCGAAGCGTCGCGCCGGGAGCGCTAATTTCGCGCGTGCGCCCTTGCGTTTGAAGAGTTGTGCCGCTCCACGGCCACGCGCCTGGCGCGTCAGTCAGGCTCGCTGCGCGAGTACCGCTCGGCCATCGTCATAACGTCACGCAAAAAAGCGAGCCGATCCGGCGTCGGCAGTTCCGCAAGCTCGAGGCGCGCGCGCAAGGTCTCGGCTATCTCACCGAGCAACGGTTCGCGACGGTCCTCGGGCAGACCTGGCAGGCGCCGAAGCGTAGTGCGAATGAGCTTCAATTCCAACGGGCCGATCCGCGCAAGCTGCTCGCGCGTAAGGCTGAACGCCGGGGACTCGGGCGAAGACGCAATGGCGGGCGCCGGCTCGGGCCGATCCAGCCTTATCACAATCGTGCCGGCCACGTGGTCGCCCAGCCGTTCGCCGCTCGGCGAGACTATTATCGAGATGAGGCCGACCACATAGTCGATCGGCAGCATGTCAACGATGCGCATCACGTTGCGTGTGAACGAACTCCTGAAATCGATCGGCATGCCATCGCGACGCACAACCCGAAGGCCGATTGCGGCTTTGCCGGGCGAGCGTCCATTGGTCACCATTTCCCAGAAGATGAAGTACCCGGTTTCGACCGAGTATTGAGCGAGCAGGTACACGGCGAAAATGAGCCCCTCGAAAGCTCCGACCGAACGGGGTGTTCGTTTGCCAGCGTGCGCATTCTGCATGGCCTGGTGAAACGCGGCCGCGAACCATTTGTCGATGTAATGTCCTATCGGGGAACTCGCGAACAGTGCGATGAACAAGACGATCAGGAGCAGGTAGATAAGCACTGCGTCAATCAGGTATGCGAACATCCGAGGCGCGGGACCCGAGACCGGCAGGTCTAGACGGACCCCTTCGGGCGAGAACAGGCCGTGAACCGGCGTGTCGGCTTCGCTCGGTGCGAGTCGCATGAGAAGGAAATATATTGAGCGCGAGAGATCGACAAGCCCGCGATCGGTTCGAAAGCCTGCTTGACCGCGCGGAACGCAGGCGGATTTCCTTCGAGGAACTGCGCGAACTCGCGCGCCTGTATCGGTTCGGCTCGGCCCGGCTTGCCGTGATGCGCTCACGCGGAAGCGATCCCGAAGCTATCCGCTATCTGAACGCGCTGTGCGTGCGCGCCTATACCCAGCTGCAGGTTCCGGCGCCCCGTGAGCAGCGGGTCGGGCGTTTTTTCGTGGCGGATCTTCCGGCGACGCTTGCGGCAACGGCGTGGCTGCAGGCCCTGGTGGCCGTCGTGATGCTGACCGGGGCGCTGCTCAGCGCGACGATCGTGTCGGAGAATCCCGGTACGCTGCACGCTTTCATTCCATCGCGGATGTATTCCGCGGACAGGCTCGATCGGCTGGCCGGCTCGGTTCGGGCTCGGGCGCAATTTCTGGCGCACAAGAACGTTGCATTCGGAATAAAATCCGTCTTTTCCGCCGCTCTGTTCGTGCACAATACCGAAGTCGGGATGCTGGCTTTCGCGACCGGAATTGCGGCCGGAGTTCCCACGCTTGTGCTCGATCTGTACAACGGCCTGACGCTCGGCGCGTTCGTCTGGATATTCTCACGCGACGCGGGATGGCCGATGTTCTGGGCATGGCTGCTGCCGCATGCGATTCCGGAACTGCTGGCGGTCACTCTATGCTCGACGGGCGGACTGGTGATCGCGAAAGCGGTGGTTGCGCCGGGACGCGATGGCGTTCGCTCCGCGCTTCGGGCGGCCGCGACTCCCGCCATGAACTTGATTCTGACTGCTGTCCCGCTGTTTATTGTCGGGGCTGGAATCGAGAGTTTTCTTCGCCAGTCAGCGCTTTCGACCAGCGCTAGATTCTTATTCGCGGGCGTCGCGGTTGCCGCGATCGCGGGCTACGGATGGTACGTCCGCCGGATGGTTCGTCGCCGTCCGGAGCTGGATATCGCATGGCTGCTCAGAGAAGCCCCGCCTGGCGAATCGCGAGATAGCGGTTCAGGACGGGCGCGGTGATCAGCGCTGGATCGAGGTCTAAAGTCTGTGCGCCGAAGCGCGCGATTCGCGCGAGCGCGGCTTCGCGTTCGACCGCGAGATCCTGGAGCGCGAGCCGGCGGTACAGGCGTGCGCGCGTGATGCCCGGTTCGGGGTTGTCCAGTTCGGCGAGCAGACGATCACGCATCGCTACCAGCATTACGCAATGCTTGCGTGCAAGCGCCGCTATATATGTTTCGAGTTCGCCCGCCGCGCTTCCCTCGACGAAATCGGTGAGTACGACCACCAGCGCGCGTTTCTTCTGATAGCGGGCGAGTGTTTCGACCAGGAGACGATAGTTCGGTTCGAAGGGCCGCGGTTCGAGCTTCAACGTCGCCTCGGTCAGCGCGCCCACTCCGGCCGAACCGGGCCTGGGGCGAACCAGCGCCCTCAGCTCGCGATCGAATGCAAGGAAACCGACGCGGTCCTTGTACTCCGTGGACGCGCGCGCGATCGCGATCGCGCATTCGACCGCATGATCGAGCTTCGACGCGCCGGCCGTCTTTGCAGTCATCAGGCGCCCGGTGTCAACGACGACGATTACCGTATGCCGGCGCTCGGTCTGGTACTGACGGACGATGAGCCGACTGCGCCGCGCGGTCGCTCGCCAATCGATATGGCGCGGATCGTCGCCCGCAACGTATTCCCGCAGCGATTCGAATTCGCTGCCTTCGCCTCGCGCAGGCCGTGGCCTGAGGCCGAACTCGTCGCGAAGCGAACGGTGCGTGAGTCCCGCGCGCTGGGGCGCCGACGCGGGTGGCAGAATCGCGACTGTGGCTCCTGCGCCAATCGCGGTCGCGCGAAGACGCAGCAGGCCAAGCCGTGAGCGCCAAAGCACGAACGCCGGCCCGAGTGTGAAGGTGCCGCGGCGTGCCGGCGTTACCTCGCGCGAGAAGTCGCATCGATGGCCGCTGCCAAGAGCAACGTCTTCGATTAGCAAGTCGCCGCCGAGCTCGGCGGGCAATTCATCCAGAAGCGATACCACCGTCGCGCCGCCTTTGGGACGCGAGAGACGATAACCGATAGCTGCGGGGCGGCCGCGGACAAGGCGGCCGGGCAGAATGCGCTCGACGCCGGGCTCGGGATCGGCTCGGCTCGTTGCCAAATCAATCGCCGCAAGAAGGGCGATGATCGCCAGCAGCCCGCTCGCCGGTGCGACCAGTGTCCGAAGCGGAACAGCGGCGAGGAAACACAGCGCCGCCAAGCCGGCGAGCCGGACGAGCAGCGGTGAAGGACGAATCGCCACGCCTTGGCTGCGCCTTCGTCAATGCGGCACGGGGACCGAGCGCACGACCTCGTCGATCGCATCGTCGGGACTCATGCCTTCCACCTCTGCGCCGGGTTCGAGAACGACCCGATGGCGCAGCGTTGGACGAATCACCGCCTGGACGTCCTCGGGCATAACAAAACTCCGTCCTTCGAGTCCCGCGGTCGCCTTTGCCGCACGCACCATCCATAGGGCGGCGCGCGGCGAGGCGCCGACCGCGATCGCCGGGTGCTCGCGGGTTGCGCGCACGAGCGCGACCGCATAGCCGAGAATTTCCTCGCGGGCGAGCGTGGCCTCGACGATCTCCCGCGCGCGGCTGACCTCGGCCGCGCCGAGCAGCGCCGGCGCGTTCAGAAGCGGCGTCGGTCTCGCGTGATGCGTTGCGAGGATGCGAACCTCCTCCTCAGCCGTCGGATAGTCGATTCTTATCTTGAACAGGAACCGGTCCAGTTCGGCCTCCGGCAGCGGATAGGTTCCTTCCTGCTCGATCGGGTTTTGCGTGGCGAGCACGGTAAACCATTCTCCGAGCGGGTAGCTGCGCCCGTCGACCGTCGACTCGCGCTCCTGCATCGCCTCGAGCAGTGCGGTCTGAGTCTTTGCCGGCGCGCGATTTATCTCATCGACAAGCAGCAGGTCGGTGAACAGCGGCCCAGGACGGAAGCGAAACTCGCCGTCAACCAGAATCGGCGTCCCGATTATGTCGCTGGGCATGAGATCGGGCGTGCATTGGATGCGTCCGAAACGGATTCCGAGCGTGGATGCCAGCGCGCGGACCAGCAATGTCTTCGCAAGGCCGGGAACGCCTTCGTAGAGGCTGTGGCCGGAGCATAGAAGAGTTGCGAACGACAGCCGAACAGCCTCGTCCTGGCCGATTATGACCGAACCGATCGAACTGCGCAGCGCGGCGAAAGCTTCAGCCACCCAGGTCGCATCTCGGGAGTTCTCGTCGCTCATGACGTGATTCCCGAATAGGATTCTACTGCCCGGACCGCAATTACAAGCTCACCGGCGCTCTTTGGCACGGCCCCATCCACCAGCCATCGGCGGGTCTCGGCCGAGAGCGAGCCGTCGTGCGCGATCCTTTCAAGAAGTGTTTCGTCGGGAAGGTTGGCGCCCGCGGAGAGTCGCCGGCGCATCCGATGCAGAAAACCGGCCCGGTAAGCTCGAAAAACCGCGCCCGGATCGCCGGCCTGCGAATAGAGCACACCGAGTGACTCGACGAACGAGGCTATCGACGGCTCCGGTCCTTTGGACCCGTCGCGAATCGCGCGCGGAGGCCAAGAGTGCTGCTCGGCAACCCATAGGAGTGCAGCGAGCAGCGCCGCGATGATCGGCAGTATCGCGCGCGAGCCTGCGACAGTTGCCACTATCGAGACCGACGCCGCAAGTCCGTGGCAATGCTCGTCGAAAACCGGCGTCCCAAACTCGCGCGCCAGATCCACTACCAGCACGCCTGCGTCAGCCTGGCCGAGGCTTGCGTTGCGCACGAAACGCCCGTCGGCAACCGCCACCAGCCGTCCTGCGCCGAGTTTGAACTCCAGGGCAAACGGGGCTCCATCGGATGCCAGGCACACTGCGGCGTGATCCTTTCCGGGTCCGAAATGAAGCACCTTGTGAAGATTGATCGTGAGTGGAACGGGAACGCACTTGCCTTTGACAATCACCGTACCGACTGCCGGTGAAACGTTGCGCTCGATGCCGAGTCTCTTCCAGTCGCTGTCGGGTTCGCCGAACGTGATGGCCGTTCCGCCCGCCCGAATCCATCGAAGCAGTTCATGCGCCGATTCGTGGCCGTCGCGGGCATTGGGACTGAGGAAAGACGGCATCACCAGCCAGAGGGTTCGATTAGTCGGCGCGCGGCTCAGGCGAGCATAAGAGCGCGTCACCGGGAAGCCAAGCTCGCCGAGCAACTGGAAGGCCGCCTTATAGCCGTCAGGGCCGACGCCAAAGCTCGTTGCCGAGCTGTTCGGCCAGAACCAGATATTCAACCCGAGCAGAATTGCCAGGATCGCACCGGCGGAAAACAGCGCTCGTCTTGGCAACCGATCACCTTGTCGCGGATGAAAGCTGGTCGAACGCGGACCGCCATTGAGCGTAAATTTCGGGGTCGTTTTCGCGCTCTCCGAACCACCTTAGCTCCGTTCGCTCGACCAGAGCGTCGAGCTCAAGGGCGAGGCTCTGCGGCAGGTTCGATCCGCGAAGCGCCGCGCGAATCCATCGGTTGGACCTGTCCGGCCTGAGCTCGATCACCGAGCGCTCCGCGAGAGCGTAAAAACTCGCGATCATCAGGCGATGCGCGGCTTCGAGGTAGCGGCCGCTGACAGCCAGAGTATCGGCCTCGGCAGGCAGATCGCGGATCGTACGGCTAACCGCGGCCTGCTGCGTCTGCGGCTCCGGGGCGCGCATCGCGGCCCGCAGTGTCCAAACCAGATGCGTGACCATCCCGAGAAGCGCCGCAAAAAGCCCGAGAATGATTGCCCAGTACAGGACCGGCGCCTCCACGCGAAGAATCGCGAGGTGGCCAAGCCATTGAAAGATCTTTCGCACGAGGGCGGCCACGGCGCCGTCCGAGGTCGCGTGCGCATATTCGGGGCGCGCAAGGATGCGACGCGCAAGTTCCCGGATAGCCGCGTCCGACTTGTCAGGCAACGGGAGAAGTTCCTGTCACCGCCCGTGTGCCGGTTCCGATCTCCGAGCGTACCTGCTCGGCCAGCAGACGGAGGTCGAAGTCCTCGGTGCGGCATCGGCGGTCGAAGTAATAAATGACAAACACGACGCCGCTATAGGTGGAGGTTACCGCCAGCGTTGCCGCGTTGAGGATCGGCCCGAGAAAGGGGACATACATCCAAAGGAACCCGAACGCAGCCGCCGGTACCTGGGTTATCAATCCCGCGGCCAGGACTATGCCAAACGTGCGCCACCATGCACCGTTCACCAATTCGCGGCTGCGATGCAGCGCGCCCACCCCGAAGCGATGCTCGATGATCATCACTGGAACGATCAGTGCCCAGCAGGCCATAAGATAGATCCCGGGTACGATGAGTGCGACAAAAGCGAGGAAGAGCAATACGCCCGCGAGGAAGTAAGTTCCGAGAGCCCGAGCGACGATGGGACCGGAGGACCGGTAAGCGTCGTTAATCGTGGCCGGCCGATCAAGATAGACGCGTGCAACGGCTGTCGTAATCGCGATACCGATAATTGGCGCCGCGATGATCAGCGCCAGCTCTGCGACAATCGCGATAACCGCTCGAAGCGCCGGATCGGGCGCAAGCCGACCGAGCGCCAGCACCACGCCGTATGGTATCCAGACTATCGCTGAAATACCTACTATCAGAGAAAAATTATCTCTCAGTACGGCGAATGCGCGGTCGAGAATTTCAGCGAATGACAGCGGACGAATGTTATAGGCCATGCCTCCTCCCTGTCGCGCCATGCCTATACAGTGAACCCGCGATGAGACTTTCAGGCCTGCTAGACGACTTTCATCATAACCACACAGCCGGGTCAAGCAGGGCTATCGGGTGGTCTTCCTGTCCGTCATGAGCATTTCGTTGACGATAATAAGGATTATCCGCGGGCTGACGAGGAATAAGGCAATCCGGCGCGACAGCAATGAGAGCGCACCTCAGCAAAGCGGCGAAGTGTTCAGGAAAGCTTGCCCAATTTCCAAAGTGGTATTTTCACGGCTCATCCGCATAAGCCGGGCGTGACGAGAATGGTACGGAGTTGCTACATCGTGAAACTCCGTGCCTGCCTCAACCAGCCTTGCGAGGGTGAATCTCAGCGACGCCGCCAGGCTTCTGGTTGGAAGGAGCGGGAGAAGATCCGGAACCTGTTCCCTCCGCAAGGAGTTGCCGTAGGGGAACGCCTGCCAGACCGGCCTTCATGTTGGTGACGGCGGTGAGAACAATTTTGTCGAGATGCTTTTCCGTTATCGCGCGTGCGCGGATCTTTTTGGCGACTGGGAGTGCGATGAGGTTGGCGAGGCCTACGCCA
>JAKAVX010000037.1 GCA_021827465.1 Deltaproteobacteria bacterium
TGATCGGGCCGTTTCGGCGGCGGCGGAGGCCGCGGCGCAGGCGTTTGGCGACTGAGGTTGTTGTGCAAGATGGATTCTCTTGAATCGCTTTTCTCGTTGCGGGGACATATCGGCCTGATAACGGGCGCTTCATCGGGACTTGGAGTTGAATGCGCGCACGCGCTCGCGCTCGCAGGCGCGGACGTCGCGCTGATGGCAAGACGCGCCGAACGGCTCCAGGCGCACGCGCGGGAACTTTCCGATCGTTACGGAGTGCGGACCATCGCGATAGCCGCTGACGTCGCGGTCGAGGCTGATATCGACAAGGCCTTCGCGGCGGCGCGCGAGCAACTCGGCGAAATCGACATTCTGATCAACAACGCCGGAGTGTCGCCCACCGGACGCGCCGAGCGTTTTCGGCGCGAGCAATGGGACAACGCGCTTGCGGTGAATCTGACGGCGCCGATGCTGCTCTCGCAGCGCGTGGCGAGCCGCCTTATCGAGGCGAAAAAACCCGGCCACATCATCAACATGGTTTCTATCTACGCGGCGGTCGCAAGCTCGGTTTACCGGCTTTCGGCCTACTGTGCGACCAAGGCGGGACTTGCCAACCTGACCCGTCAGCTCGCGGTCGAATGGGCGCCGTATGGAATCCTGGTCAACGCGATTGCGCCGGGATGGATTCCGACCGAAGGTACCGAAGGCGGAATCGCGAAGCCCGGAAACCAGGAGCGGATGGAACTGTTCACGCCGATGGGACGGCTCGGACGGCCCGAGGAGATCCGCGGCGCGGTGATTTACCTGGCGAGCGCGGCGTCCAGCTACGTGACCGGCACCGTGCTCTCGGTCGACGGCGGCTACCAGTCGTGGTAATCGGAGCCGGCTGCGCGCGATAGCGCGTGAAGGCCCCGATCGAGGCAGGAGGGGATGGATCGCTCCACGGACACACTCGTCAGCCAGCTCTTCCGCAGAAAACCGCACTCGATGCTGACGGCCGAGGCCGCAAGCGACGCGGGCGGCCTCAAGCGCGCGCTCGGTGCTCTCGACCTGACCCTGCTCGGTATCGGCGCGATCGTCGGTGCCGGCATCTTCGTGATGACCGGCGTGGGCGCGGTGATGGCCGGCCCGGCTCTAATTCTTTCCTTCGTCCTTGCAGGAACGGCATGCGCGATGGCGGCGCTGTGCTACGCCGAGTTTGCTGCGATGATCCCGGTGGCGGGAAGCGCGTACTCGTACTCGTACGCCACGATGGGCGAGCTGGTCGGATGGATTATCGGCTGGGACCTGGTGCTCGAGTATGCGGTGGGCGCGGCTGCGGTTGCGTCAGGATGGTCGGGGTATTTTCGAATCATCCTTGAGGGCGTAGGGGTTCATCTGCCGGACGCTTTGACCCATGCGCCGGGCAGTATCCCGGGCGGCATAATCGATCTTCCAGCGCTGATTATCGTGCTGCTCGTCTCGGCGGTGTTGTACGTCGGAATCAGCGAGAGCGCGCGGTTCAACTCGATTATTGTGGTTATCAAGCTCGCCGCGGTCGGCGTGGTGATCGCAGTCGGCGCATTCTTCGTGCGGCCGGCCGACTGGGTGCCGTTCGCGCCGCACGGATGGTCGGGGATAAGCAGCGGCGCCGCGTATATCTTCTTCGCTTATATCGGCTTCGACGCGGTCTCGACCGCGGCCGAGGAGGTTGTGGACCCGAGCCGCGACCTTCCGATCGGAATCCTGGGCTCGCTGCTGGTCTGCACGGTTCTCTATATCGCGGTTGCCGCGGTTCTGACCGGGATGATTCCGTACACGAAGATTGACCAGTCCGCGCCACTGGCCTCAGCCTTCGTAGTGCGCGGGATGAACTTCGTTGCCGGGATAGTCTCGGCGGGCGCGGTCGCGGGACTGACCTCGGTGCTGCTGGTGCTGCTGTTCGGGCAGTCGCGCATCTTCTTCGCGGTCTCGCGCGACGGGCTTCTGCCTCCAGCCTTCAGCCGGGTGCATCCGCGCTTTCGCACGCCCTATATTCCGACCACGATCACCGGCATCATCGTCGGGCTCACGGCCGCGCTGTTGCCGATCCAGGACATCGCGGAGTTGACCAATATCGGCACTCTCTTCGCGTTCATCCTGGTATGCCTCGGCATCTGGGTGCTGCGACACATCGATCCGGATACCCCTCGGCCGTTCAGGACGCCGCTGGTCCCGGCGGTGCCGCTGCTCGGGGCGGGATTCTGCTTCTACCTGATGGCGAGTCTCAATAAGTACACGTGGTATCGCTTCTTCGTGTGGCTCGCGATTGGGCTGGTCATCTACTTCGCCCACGGCCGCTACCATAGCCGGGTCGCGCAGCACGCGAACGCCGAGCGCGCTGCGGCGTCATCGGCGGACTAGCGAACAAATTGAAACGGTGACTTCGCCGAGCGCGGCGGTTTGCGAAGCTGCGTGGCTATTTCGACTGCGATTGCGGCCGGGCGCTCGGCTTCGAAGGTGATGAGCCGGGGCCGTAGGCGACCGGGCCTTCGCCGGAGCCGAACTTGTTCTTGAGCGCTTCGTTTAGCGCGGCTTTTTTCTTTTGGGCGTCGAGCGCCGCGGCCTTGCGTTTGGCGGCGGCTTCTTCGGCGGCCTTTATCTCGTCGGCGCGATGGGTATGCTCGGTGAGCTCCGAAGCCGCATGACGGCCGAGGTACTGGCTTTCCCATCTGGGCTTGGCTACCTCGACCCATTTGCCGTGTTCGAGTTGGTAGGTGAAGACAAGGTACTTGAGCCTGCCGGTGGCCCCGCCCATGCTGCTTCCGCTTTCAGTTGGGTCGTACTCGACGCCACCCAATTTCACACTGACGATGACCTGTCCGTTGCGGCCCCAGTTGGGTAGGTATTCGAACTTGGTCTGCAGATCGACGTAGGGCTGCTTGTCCTCCTTTTTCCTCTCCTCCTGGGCGAAGTAGTCCTGCATCTCATCGGAGACGCGATCGGAAAGCTCCTTCTGAAGCTTAGGAGAGATGTTCGGCGGCTGACGCGTCATCCGCATCTGGAAGGCGTTCGCGGCGGCCGCCGTGATGAGGAAAAAAAGCGCGGCCGCCAGAGCGGCCGCGCCGGCAAACCTTGTCATATCGTCGTCATCCGAACATGCGGCGAAAAATCGCGCATCACTGCTACTGCGAGGAGGTTATGCCACGGCCGAACGCGGCGACCTGCGCCTTCCACTCTTCGCCGAAGGCAAGGATCAACACCTGCTGGTTGATATGGACGTTGTGCGTCAGGCTGCGCATCGCGCCGCCGCCGGCACGAGCCAGAACCTGATAGGCCGCGCGCGTCTGCTGATAGAATTCCGGCAGCGGAGAGATCTTCGGCGGCAGTTCGTGATGCACCTTGAGCCAGAACTCGCGCTCGAACCGCTCGTGCTCTTCCTCGGCTACGTCAACGGTGTTGAACGTGCCGTTCATGTTGCCGTGGAAATTCCTGATCATCGCGAGCAGCGGCTGGAAATCCTTGTTGTGCGGAGGCGAGTCGCCGACCAGCACGATGACCTTCTTGGCGTACGGCTTCCAATCCATCCGCTGGATCGCCATCTGTATGGCGCCGTAGGTATTTTCCTTCCACTCGCCGCCGCCATGAGCCTTGACGTTGCCGAGAAACGTGATGAGTGTCTGCGGATTGAGGGTGAGCGGCTGGACGTCCAGCTTCTCGCCGACTCCGCCGAACACGACGATCCCGACGCGCGCGATCGGAACCAGGCGATGGATCGCGTGGACCAGCGCCGCCATCTTGTTCTGCACGTCGGACATGATGAGCTTCATCGAGCCGGTGCCGTCGATCACCAGGACCACGTCGAGGCCCTTGCGCCGCAACTCGCCGATGAACCCGCCGAAGCCGGCGCCGATTCCGCGGCCGTAGCCCGAGCCCATGCCGCCGCCGCGTCCGATACCGATGCCGCCGCCGCCCGCCGCGCGAACGTAATCGCTGGCGAGCCCGACCGCCTGCGTATCGACCTGCTGGGGCTGGCTCATCTGCTGCATCTGATCGGGCATCGGGACCTCTGGAACGTCGAGGTCCTGCATCTCGTTGGCGCTGCCGCCACCTCCGCCCGCTTCGAGATTGACCATGATGAGTTCGCGGGCGCGCTGCTCGTGAACCGTGATGATGAGGAACAGGAGCAGTAGAACGTGCAGCGCGATCGACAGAGGAAACGGACCGATAAGCAGGCGCAGCCGGTCGCGGATGTTCTGGTAGCGCTCAACATCGGCCTCATCGACGTCGCGCCTAAGCTCCGCCTCGGCCTCCCGCTTGCCCATTATGTAGTACAGGAAGGCAGCGACCACGACGGTCGAAATAATCAGAAGGATGACAATTAGAGCGATGATCATAACAAGATCTGTCCCCGTTCCTTCCGCGACGATCCTCGGTTCAGGACGAGGTCCCCATTCGCTTTGATTGTGATGGAAGGTGCTCCGCCACGTGCAACCCTCCTGAGCTTTCTCTCCTCTACATTCCGGCTGACGGCGCCCCCGCGCCGCCACCTGCGCCGTTCGCGGGTAACTGCGCCACCGCAATTGCGATCCCGTCCGCGCCGGCAGTCTTGGCAATATCGAGAATCCGGACCATGTCGCCCAGCATCACCTTGGGATCGCCCTGGAAGACGACCAGCTTTTCGGACTTTTTCATCAGGGCGTCGTGCAGCACCGGCGCCAATTGGGACAGGGGTACGCTCTGCTGCCCGACGAAGATCTGGTGCGAGGACGTGTAGGTCACCAGCACGCCCTTGGGCTTTTCCTTCGGTTGTGTCTGCTCGGCCTTGGGCAGGTCCACGTGCGCGGCCGACTCGATCGTGACCGCGGTGGTGACCATGAAAATGATGAGCAGGACCAGGAAGATATCGGTCAGCGGGGTGATGTTGATGTCCGCGAAAACCCCACCGCCTTGATTGGTACTCATTGCCATTGGCAAATCCCCTCGACAGTGCGCATCAGTCTCCGCCCGGCTAACTGCCGAGTGATTTGAGCTCGTGGGTGATTTGAGCGCCCGTCGCCCGCTTGGCCCCGATTGCGATAGTCCCGGCGCCCGCAGCCTTGGCGATATTCAGGATACGCACCATGTCGCCAAGCAGCACCTTGCGGTCGCCCTGGAATACGACAACCTTGGTCTTCACCTTCGCGAGGTCATCGCGAAGCGTCGGCAGCAATTCCTGCTCCGGGATGTCCTTGGAGTTAACAAACAGGTCATGCTGCGACGTGTAGGTGACGATCACGCCCTTGTCCTCGGGCGTGGTGTTCTCAGCGAGCGGCAGGTCCACATGGGCGGCAGTTTCCACCGTGACCGACGTGGTCACCATGAAGATGATGAGCAGGACCAGGAAGATATCAGTCAGCGGCGTGATGTTGATATCGGCAAAAACCCGGCCGCCGCCGTTGCTGCTCCTGGGACCACTAACGGCCACTGGACTGCCTCCCCTGCAGTGCAGCATCGATCAGGCGGTCGCCATTGATCTGCAGCAGGGCATTGATGTTTTCGATTTTGACGGAGAAGTAGTTGTAGAAAATAACCGCGACGATTGCGACTGCCAGTCCAAGGGCGGTTGCGATGAGCGCTTCCGAGATACCGGCCGCCACGACCGAGAAACCGCCCGTTCCCATGATCGCCATCGACTGGAACGACTCGAGAATACCGACGACGGTTCCGAACAGTCCGATGAACGGGGCTGAGGCGCCCGAGGTGGCGAGAACCCAGACGTAACGCTTGAATTCGAGCGGTTCCTGGAAGCGGCGCTCCTCATCGAGGTCGGCGAGCTGATCGCGATCGAGCGTCTGGGCGGCGGCGATCAGCCCGTGGTAGACGCGCTCGGCGGGAGTGGTTCGGCTCTGGGTCGCCTGCAGCGCTTCGTTGAACTTGCCCTGGCGGAGAGGAGCTATTAACGAGTCGGCGAGCTTTGCGGCTTTGCTCTGGATTCCCCAGAGAGCCCAGGCGCGCTCGAAAATGATCGCGAGGCAAACGATTGACATGATCAGGAGCGGGTAGGTCGCATAGTAACTCCGCTCGATCATCGCAATGATACCAAACTGACTTTCCATCGCTATCTTTTCACCTGTCCCGTGATTTGAGCGGTGCAAAAGAGGTCCCGCTCGGACCTTGACTCACAATGTAAAAAATTAAAAACCCCAAGCGGCCACCACTCTTCCGTGAACTCGGTTCAATCCCGCAACGGCCCCAGTTGCGACTTCCCCATCGGAACCAATTCACGACCTGTGTCGATGGTACGCGGCTAGTGCAATGCAACAAAGCTGGAATTTTGTCAAGAGGGGGTGTCGCAAGATGTATCAGCGACCGTGAAAATCGCGCCAAGCGTAATAATTCCGTGCCGGCGTGTGTATCCTGCGACCGCGTGGTGTGTTAACACTCGGCCGGCGAGATTGTATTTGAAACCCGCCGTCCCGTCCGCCCTCCGCCGCCCGATGGAAATTCCATCTCCGGAAGCGCGCCTGCGAGCCTCGATCACTGGGCGCGGGTTTGCCTTGACTTCTCTGTTTTGCGAGTTTATCCAGAACAGTGATCGCGCGGCGGCTGTTTTCTTTGTAAAGAGCTTCCCGGTTTCCAGAACGTGCAATCCAGATCCATGACGGCACGGAAAGCCGACTTGTTCAGTTCCGCCCTGATGCTTTCCCTGTCTGTGGTGATAGCGGGCGCGATAGGTGCCTGCCGCCGCCCGCGCCAAAGCGCCGCACCGCATCCCGAGGCAAAGTCCGCCGCGGCCAGCCCGTTCGAGGCGACCAACCGGCTTCCGTCGGATTTGTACAAGGGGATGCCGATCTATCCGGGGATGACGGTGGTTCACGTGCGCAAGCCCAAGGGCGGGATGCGCGAGGTCATGTTCCAGCTTGACAACGCGCCCGCGTTCGAGAAGCTGATCGATTTCTATAAAGAAGGGTTAAAGAGCAACAATTTCAGTATAACATCTTCTTTGGTGATGCGTGCTCGCAACACCTGGTCGTGCGACTTCCACAAGAGGGGACGTCCGGGCAGTATCGCCCTGTACCCGACCAACAAAGACGAGTCGAAAATGACCCTCGACCTGATCTACGAGATCCCGACCAAGGGCGAGCAGGAGTTTCTTGAGCCGGTTGAGAAGTTTGACGTAATAGGGCCGGGCAGGCCGGGTATGGTTGCCCAAAAGGCTTCGAATGAAAAGGTGAAGAGGAACTAAACAGATGGCACTATTGGATGGAAAGGTTGCAGTGATCACCGGCGCTGGACGCGGAATCGGCCGCGAAGAGGCGCTTCTGCTGGCAAAACTGGGCGCCAAAGTAGTGGTCAATGACCTCGGCGGCCATTTCGACGGAACCGGACAGTCGCGCTCCCCGGCCGAGGAAGTGGTCAAGGAAATCCGCTCCGCCGGCGGCGAAGCGGTGGCCAACTTCGAAAGCGTCAGCGACTTCAAGGCCGCCAAGCGCATCATCGAGTGCGCGCTCGACAACTTCGGCAAGTGCAATATCGTCGTCAACAACGCCGGTATCCTGCGCGATCGCATGATCTTCAACATGAACGAAGAGGACTGGGACGCAGTCATCGCCGTTCATCTGAAGGGCACCTTCAACCTCGCCCGTCATGCGTCCTCCTACTGGCGCGAGCAGCACAAGGGCGGCAACATCCTGAACGGCCGCCTCATCAACACCAGTTCCGATTCCGGCATCCTCGGCAACGCCGGCCAGAGCAACTACGGCTCGGCCAAGGCGGCGGTCGCCGCGATGGCGATAATCGTTGACCGCGAGATGCATCGCTACGGCGTCACCGCCAACGCGATCGCTCCGGTCGCCCGCACCCGGCTGACAATCGACGCGACCCCCCAGACCGCCGCGAGCATGGGCAAGGTCACCGAGGGCCAGTGGGATCCGTTCGGCCCGGCCAACGTTGCTCCGCTGGTCGCATGGCTCGGCAGCGACGACGCCAAGGACGTCCACGGCGAAGTATTCCGCGTCGGGATGGGCTCGGTGTGGCTGATGAAGGGATGGCATTCGGTCGGACGCGTGACCAAGAAGGCCACCGTCTGGGATGCGGCGGAACTCGGCGGCAAACTCAAGGAAGAGCTTGCCAAGAGTGCGACCAAGAAGGAGAGCATGGCCGAGGTGATGAGCGGCGGTATCTGAAGCCTGTGTCATCGAAGTCATCGAAATCGACAAAGCACGAAGGCGCGGTCCAAAAGGGGCCGCGCTTTCGTTCAATTCTGTTCATATGTGCCGCGAACACCGCGCGTAGCGTGATGGCCGAGCACATGCTGAAGCGCGAACTCGTTACACGCGGATTCGACGGCCACGTGCGCGTGGTGTCGGCTGGAATTGCGCCGTACGCGCGCGACGGAGCGCTGGTCTCGCTGGATACCAGGCTCGCTCTGCGCGACGACGGAATCCATCTCGGCGAAGAGGCGACCTCCACCGACCTGAAACGTCATCCGGAACTGCTCGAGCAGGCCGATTTGGTGATCGCGATGACCAGCGCGCAGGCAACCGACCTGCTGCGCCTGTTCCCGCAAGCCTCCGCGCTGGCGGTCCATACGCTGCGCTCGTTCGCAGGCGAGCAGGGTGATATCGAGGATCCGTTCGAGAAGGGCGATCTCGTCTTTGCCGAGGTGCGCGAGGAGATCAAGCGGCTCATCCCCGTTCTCACCGACCAAATCATCGGCCTCGACCTGATCCTCGACGACTGACCCCGCTTAGATGGTGATGGACATCCCGAACCCGCCCGATTCCGAAATCCGCGCGATCCTATCCAACCCGACGACGGTTGCGGTGGTCGGATGCTCCGACAATCCCGCGCGCGACAGCCTGAAAATCGCGTGCCTGCTCAAGGACCACGGCTTTCGCGTAATTCCGGTCAATCCGATCCTGGGCGCCGACGTTCTGATGGGCGTGCTGGGCGAGCGATGCTACCCCGATCTCAAGTCGATTCCTGATAAGATCGATATCGTGGACGTGTTTCGCCGCTCGGAGCACGTGGCCGAGGTCACGGAGCAGGCAATAGCGATCGGCGCGCGGGTGCTATGGTGTCAGTTGGGTGTTATCGATCGGGCGGCAGCGGAGAGGGCGCGCAAGGCCGGGCTTACGGTCGTGATGGATCGATGCCCCGCGATCGAATACGCGCGGCTTTTCTGAAATTTGCATGCGGACTCGCGACAAAACCGGTCAGGTGAAGATCCCAAGGTGGAGTACGCTTAAGAGCGAGTCCGTTTACAACACGCCGATCTTCGAGCTTCATCGCCGCCGCTCGCGCCATCCCGCACGCGGCGAGCGCGATTTCTACATTCTCGAAGCTCCGAACTGGGTCAATATCATTCCGCTGACCGTCGGCAATGACGTCGTGATGGTGCGTCAGTTCCGCCACGGGATCGCCGAGTTCACGCTCGAAATCCCGGGCGGGATGGTCGATCCCGAAGACCCGCATCCCGAGCACGCGGCGCGGCGCGAGATGCTCGAGGAAAGCGGCTACGATTCGGACCTGATCCTCGAACTCGGCCGGGTGCATCCGAATCCCGCGATTCAGCCGAACTTCTGTTACACCTATCTCGCGCGCGACGTGCGCAAGGTCGCCGAGCCGACGCCGGATTCGAGCGGGACGGAGGAAACCGAAGTCGTGATGGTTCCGCTCGGCGATATCAAGGAACTTATCGCGAGCGGGCGAATCACCCACGCGCTGGTTATCGCGGCGTTCTCATTCCTCCACGTCTACAATCCGCCGCCTTCACGCTGAAAAGCCGGGCATCGTGTCGGCGCCCCGTGTCTAACGCGGCGTCGCCGTCATCATCTCGATTCAGCGCCGCCGGGCTTGGCGAAGTGCCGCCAGACGATGAAGTATTTCGTTTCCAGGGCCGGGCGATATCCGCTTGCCGCAAGCACCTCGGGCGGAACGAACACCAGCGGTAGAAGCTGAATCGGTGAATCGGGAACCACGATTGGGGCCGTGCCCTGCGTGACGGCCTGCTTTATCTGCGTGGTCCAGTAGCCGGACGTTTTCACGATGAGATTGAAAAAATCCGCGTGGTCCAGCATCGCGCGCGCCTTGAAGAAGCCGTGCTTTTCGACTTCAGCGCGCGCGTTTCGATAGACGCCGTAGGTTTCCGGGAAGCGAATCAGTTGCGGGCGGTTGGCCTCAAAGCACAGGAACGACGGCGCAATCAGATTCTCACCCGGCGCGCTCCCGTCGCGTATCGCCGCCGCAATCCCTGTGATCTGGCTCTTAGGCATGAAGCCGAAGCCGTACACGCTGCCGTGAAGCCAGTTCTGGTTCTTGAGCGGGCTTATCCACGCCAGCGAGACGACGACGACCAGCGCCGCAGTCACCAGCCGGGACAGCACCGGGAAAGCTTCATGTTCCTCGGCGTGTAGAAAGTCGCGTCCGAGATGTATCATCCAGTCGAGCCCGATTCCGGCGACAATCGCGATATAGGGCAGCGGTTCCAGGTAGTTATGTCCCCACGCGGTCGGGCTGATTACGCCGTAAAACAGGTAGCTCGCCGCGACCATCGCGAGCACCAGCGCGATCCCCTCGTTCATCCGCCGCTCGGCCCCAAGCGCGACGCATCCGATCCCGAACAGCGGGAACTCGACGTCGAGTATCTGGAGCGGATAGGTCAGGATCGGATCGCCCGTGTCGTGCCCCTTGAGAAAATGGAACAGGAAGGTCTGGAAGATGAAATCGTAGCCGTAGAGCCAGTAGCAGAGCGCGGTCATCGCGGCGAGTCCCGCGCCGACTTCGAGCGCGAGCACCGCAGCCTCGCGCCATCGCTTGCGCACGACTGCGAACCCGAACAGCACCGCCGACGGAATCGCGGCGGTGAGCTTGATCCCGAGCGCGGCTATCAACGCGAGTGCCTGGTGTCCGGCGCGTCTGCCCCATCGCTCGTCCCGGCCAAGCGCGACGATCGCTGCCGCGACGGTTAGCGGCGCGAGGAAGCATTCGCGCTCATAGACGTGATAGCGGAAGACGAGTGAACTGGTTGCGTATAGAATCGCGGCGCAGGTTCCAACCGTGCGGCCCGCAACGCGCCGGCCGAGCACGAAGACCAGCAGGCTCGTGACATAGATGGCGGACTCGTTCAGAACCTCGATCGAGAAGTGGCTTGCGCCGAACAACCTGAGGTAGGCTCCCGCAATCCATTCCAGGAGTGGAAAGTGCGGGTGCACGAAATCGACATACGGGCGCATCCCGATACTCACCAGGTAGGCGCTCTCGAGATAGAAGTCGTCCTCGACCCAGATCTGCGGATAGAAAAGACGCACCAGTCGCGGGACCAACAACAGGACGACCAGCCACGCGCCGACCGTCTCGGCCTCCTTGCGGGCGCTGTCGGCGGCTTTGCCGATTCGTGCCGGAGTGCGCTTTGACGAAGCTCGCCCCATCGCGAAAATCCCCGACTTCCCCGGCTCCCTCATCCGGAGCGAGACTCGGAGCCGTTGACGCGGGTCTGCTCGCGATACTGCTCGGCTTCGCGATCCTGCTTTTCGCGCGAAGCGGCTTCAGGCGCGGTGTCGAGTTCATGCCGTGGCCCGACGGCCTCGAATATGCGGCGGTTGCCGTGAATATCGATCGCGGTATCGGCCCGGTTCTCCATTTTGGTGGCTATTCATACCCTCCCCGGTACACCGATGGCTACCCGCTGATGCTCGCGGCGGCGTATCCGATACTGGGACAGAAGCCGGCGCGTCTGTGTCTGGCGACGGTTGCGATGGGAGATCGGA
>JAKAVX010000038.1 GCA_021827465.1 Deltaproteobacteria bacterium
GCCGCGAGCCTGCCCGAACACCGCGTCGCTGACCTTGACGTTACGGGTCGCTTCCGCCGCGTAACGCATCACGGCGCGTTCCTCTTCGGTGAAGACGGGAGACGACTCGAATTCGGCAAGATGCTCGAGCTTCTCGCGCGCGACGCCGACCCGAAGCGCGAGATTCCAATGATGAACGAATTCGTACTCCGCCTCGGTCAGACGTCCGACCGTCATCAACGCGAGTTCGCGAAGCTTCGGGTCGAGCGCGGTATGGTTTCTTAGCTCGCCGCCGAGCGCGAGGAAGCGGCGCAGCAGGTTCGGCGTATGGCCGAGGGTTCGAAAGATGTTTCCGAGCGGACGGCCGCGCTCTGCGATCAGGCGATCGAATATCTCGCGATCGGCTTCGGGCAGATCTTCCCGGTCGAGGTAGGGAACTCGGGCCATCGATGGACCCCCCTTGCGGATGCGGCGCGCCGCGCGGGTACGCCAGTTAAGCCAGCAGCATCTCGGACATCGCGCCACCCGGCGGAATCATCGGCATCACCGCCTCTTCCTTCGGGATCGCGACATCAATCAGCACCGGCCCGCGCGTGGCGAACGCTTCCTTCATCGTCTTGGCGAGATCCTTCGGCTTTTCGATCCGGAAGCCGTGCGCGCCGTAGGCCTCGGCCAGCTTGACGAAGTTCGGCACCGACATCGCGGAGTACGAGTAGCGCTCGTTATAGAACTTCTCCTGCCACTGCCGGACCATCCCGAGGAAATAGTTGTTCAGGATGATGACCTTGATATCGACGCCGTATTCGACCGCGGTGCCAATCTCCTGGATGTTCATCTGGATCGAGCCGTCGCCCGAAACCACGACCACCTCGCGATCCGGCGCGGCGAACTTTGCGCCAATTCCCGCCGGCAGCCCGTAGCCCATCGTGCCGAGCCCGCCCGAAGTGAGGAACGAGCGCGGGCGTTCGAACGGGAAGAGCTGCGCGACCCACATCTGATGCTGGCCGACGTCGGTCGCGACGATACATTCGCCCTTGGTCAGGTTGTAGAGTTCGCCGATCACCTGGACGGGAGTGATATGGTCGGCGCGCTTGCCGTTTTCGTAAAGCGGCTTGTCCTTCTGCCAGCGCTGGATCTGCTGATGCCACTTCTGCCAGGCCGCGCGGCGCCGGGCGATTCCCTCGCGTCCCTTCGCGAGCGTCAGCAGGTCGGTGAGAACGTGCTTGATATCGCCGACGATCGGTATATCGACCTTGACGTTCTTGGAGATGGACGAGGGATCGATATCGATGTGAACGATCGTCTCGGCCTTGGGCGCGAAGTTCGCGAGCCTGCCGGTCACGCGGTCGTCGAAGCGCGCCCCTATCGCGATAAGGCAATCGGTGTTGCAGACCGCGGTATTGGTGCCGTACGAGCCGTGCATCCCGAGCATCCCGAGCCGAAGCGGGTCGGAGGCGGGCATCGAACCGAGCGCCATCAGGGTCTCGGTCACGGGGATGCCGAGGCCGCGCGAGAGCTGCTGCAATTCGGGCGCGGCGCCCGACCATTGCACGCCGCCGCCGACGTAGAACAGCGGCCGTTCGCTCTTTTCTATAGCCTCGATCACGCGCTCTATCTGGCGCGGATTACCCCGGATAGTCGGCTTGTAGCCGCGAAGCTCGATGGTCTCGGGAAATTTGAAGGTGTGCTCGGCCTGCTGCACGTCCTTGGGAAGATCGACCACGACCGGGCCGGGCCGTCCGCTGCCCGCGATATAGAAAGCTTCCTTGATGATGCGGGCGAGATCGCGGACGTCCTTTACCAAATAATTATGCTTGCTGCAGGGGCGGGTAATCCCGACGATATCGGCTTCCTGGAACGCGTCGTTGCCGATGAGCGAGGTCGAGACCTGGCCGGAAAGCACCACCATCGGCGTCGAATCCATGTAGGCGTCGGCGATCCCGGTGACCGCGTTGGTCGCGCCGGGCCCCGAGGTAACCATCACGACGCCGGGCTTTCCGGTGACCCGGGCGTAGCCTTCCGCCATGTGGGCGGCGCCCTGCTCGTGACGCACCAGTACATGCTTTATCTTCGAATCGAGAAGCGCGTCGTAGGTGGGCAGGATAGCGCCGCCGGGATATCCGAAGATGACGTCCACACCCTCGGCAAGCAGACTCTCAATTACGATTTGGGCTCCGGTCAGTTTTTTCATCGACACTTCTGTAAGTCTAGGCCCTCTTCTACAAAGCCTTATAACCGAGTCTACAGCGTACACCAGCAGGCCCAAGCCACACAACGCACTCCCGTGCTCGACATCCCGGCAGACCCGGCGGCGAGCGCCTGCGCGGCCGCATCCCGGCCCGCGGACCCGGCTCAGTACTTGTGGCCCGGTGCGAACACGCCCGCCCCGACGTCCACCGAGACAACCTCGAAGGTCCGGTCGAGCGGCGCGAACATCCCCTTTATCGTCACCGTCTGGCCCGGCTTTATCTTCTTGAACTGATCGGCGTCGGCACCCTGGGTCTGGAAGTTGGGGCGATGCGTGCGGACGTATTGCCAGACGTCGGGCCAGTGGATGAACCCCGAAGGATCGTCAACGTAGGCGTCCTTCAGGAGAAACCGGTAGACCGTGCTTCCGACGCCCACCGTCACCACCGGCTTGTCGCCGTAAATCTCACCCGGAGCGGGCAGCGCGACGATAAGCGTCGTCGGAAGCGGCGGCCCCATCGCTCTCATTTGAGCGTTGCTCCGACCTACCCACAGTCCGATGAACAGCGTTGCGGCGATCAATGCCGATAGTGCTTTGTTGGTAATCATATGTGCGCAGCCTGCGTTGGACTTCGTTAATCTCATGGCCGGGATCGGATCGGGGCCACTACTCCTATCTTCATATAATTTTCCAACTATACAATATTAGCCATCCAACCGATGCGCCGGCGCATCAAGTCAGTTCCCTCCCAGCCGGACGCCTCCGGGAGGCATCAAGCATGAAGTCCCTTCGGATACCTTTGCTGTTTGCTGCCCGTATGACGGCGGCAAGACGGTGGGAGCTTCGGCACCTCTACGTGATCGAGGCGACCGAGAAACCGGGCAAGGATTTTTCGATCCCCCGGCGCATCCTCTATACCGACTCCGAGGGATGGTTTATCACCGCCTCCGACCAGTACGACCGCAACGGCCATCTGTGGAAGACGATCGCGACCTTCAATATCTACCGCGATCGTCCGCTGCCCGACGCGCGGGTTGCGATCTATCCGTATAAGCGGATGTTCCAGCTTGCGATGGTGGATTATGACATCCAGTCCGGATCCTCGTCGGTGGTTTGCATGCCCGGACGCGACACGCCCGATCGCGAGTGCTGGTATGTCGATCTGGGCGTGGTGGACAAGAACTTCTTCACTCCGCAGGCGATGAAGAATGCCGCGCATTGACGCGCGTTGACGCGCGACGCCTCCGAATCGACGGGGGCGTCGCGCTTCGAACGGGATTCGGATTGCCGCGGCGACGCGCGCCGATTCGCGCCGGAGATCCGTCCGACGCCCGCAGCGCACGGATGCTCAGAACTTCAGAACGAACTGCACATCGCCCAGGCGGACCCGGCTTCCGTTCGACACCGTGGCCGCGCCGTGGACCGGAAGATCGTCGACGAAGGTTCCGTTGGTCGAGTTGAGGTCGCGGATTTCAAACATCCCGTCACGCCTCATCAGACGCGCATGCGCCCGCGACACGCTCGCATGGGGAATCACGATATCGTTGTCCTCGCCGCGCCCGAGCGAGACCTCGTCCTTGAGCACCGTGTACGCCGACGCGACCGGCGCGACCGGATTGAGCGTCGTGAGCATGGCCGGGCCGGCGTCGTGCGTCGGCGCTATGGGCGGATAGGCAGGTCTGGCGGGTTGCGGCGCGGCCGGCGCCTGCGGACGGGTCGGCGCCCGCACCCCCGGGGGCGGCGGCCCAGCCGGACGGCTCGGCTGCGCATGAGCCTCGACAATAGCCTTCAGTTCCTCGGTCGAGAGCCCGAATCTCATACGCGAGAGCAGCAAGAGCGCGAGGATCGCGACCAGCGGCACCATCCCGTTCCACCATGAGAACGAGAGCTGCTCCAGCCTGATTTCGCCCGTGCCTGCACCCGCACCCGCGCCGGTCGGATTGAGCTCCGCGCCGCCGATCCCGCGAAGCTGATACGAGGTCGTCGCGTCGGCGGCCTCGCCGTTGTAATCCACCTTGAGTTCGACGTTGCGCGAAGTGCCGTCCTCGATCGGACGCGGCGACTTGTAGCTGAGCGAGTATTCGGTCGCGATGGTATGGCCGATCTCGCGCACCAGCGTGGCGAAACGGCCCTCCTCGGTCACGATATTGTAGAGGTGGCCGTGGGTCGCCTTTACGATGTCGGCGTAGGCCGGCTCGATAAACGGCGGCGGCGCGACGGCGTACAGGGTGATTCCCTGCTTGCGGAGCATCCCCGACACGTCGTCGGGCATCAGGTTGGTCACGTTGGCGTTGGGGTTCTTGTGCTCGCGATAGGCCAGGTCGCCCTCGCGGTCGGGGCCGTCTCCGCGCAAGTGGCAGGGTGCGTCGGTAATGAGGATAAGGATCGCCTGCGCGTTGGGACGAAACGGCAGCGTCGAGGCATAGGCGAGCGCGTCGAGCTGGTCCTCGGGGATGTCGCCGCCGCCCGAGGCGTGAAGCGAGCCGACCCACTGGACGAACTGGCTGACGTTCGAGGTTAGCTGGTTGCGATAGGCGCAGTTGCAATCCTTGTACTTGGAAACCGTGTAATCCTCGAAGGTGACCAGGCCGAGCCGGTAGTCGCGATTGTTGGCCGCGAGATCGTGGGCGAACGAGACCATGCTCTGCTTGACCGCGTCGATATACGGCTGCATCGACTCCGTCACGTCCATCACGAACACGATATCGACCGGCCGTCCCTGCCCTACCCCGCGAAAATCGACAATCCTGGCGAGAACGCCGTCCTCGTAAACCTTGACGTTTTCGGGGGTCAGATTGCCGACCGGCTGGCCGTCGGGCCCGGTCAGCCCGAAGTTGAGCTGTACGACGCCGTCGGACTCGAAATGCTGGAGTCCCGGGTTTCCCACCGAGAGATTCAGCGCAGCGTCGGCGGGCGCGGCGATCGCAAGAAGCGCGATAAAGGCCGCACCCAGGATTGACAGGCGGGCCAGTCCCGCCGCCTTTGAAAGCCGACGCATGTTATGCCAAGTCTGATTGTCCGGTTCGCGACGATATCGCGTCAAGACGCCAGACAAAATCATGGCGTCGCCACCGGATCGAGCGCGCTTCCTTGCGTTCATGCAAGGCTTAGGTTATCCCAAACGCTAACTTAAATCTCTTCGAGTATGGTTCACGAGTGAAGTATCGACGCCCTTGGTGGGCAGTTTTACCGCTGCTCGCTCCAGTTGCGATATTCGCTTCCCTGATGGTCGGCACGTCCGGCTGCGGAAGTGGCGCCGGAGGCCCATCCATCTCGGCGGCGCCAACTCCCGGCAACGTAGAGATAGCCTTCGTCGGACAGCCGCCGCCCAGCTTTCGCAATGTATTGCTCAATATTTCGACCGTAAGGTTGAACCCCAAGGCGAACGCCGCGATCAACGACACGCACTGGGTGACGATCCCGGTCGCGACCAACGCCTCCTCCGGAATGAACCTCGCAAATCCCGGCGACCTGCAGGTCGACCTCAACGACCTGCGGACCGGAGCGACCCTGTTCAACACCTACGGCGTTCCGGTCAACGTCTACAATGATGCCCAGGTCGTCGTCGACGTGAACGTTCCCGGCACCTTGGTCCCGGTATGCCAGCCCGTTCTCTCCGGCCTTGAAGGCTGCATCAACTATCCGATGGCCTTCCCCAGCGCCCAGGAGGCCATCACCTTCAATATCTCGGGCGGCCTGAACGTGGGCAAGAACACGCTCAGCCAGTTGCTGATCAATCTGAGCCTCCAGGTAACCTCCAACGCAACCTCTCCCGGAGGGCCGTACGGCGTAAGCGTCACCGCCTCACAGGCCAGCGCGGGCAGCTACCTCGGCAACGTCACCGGGAGCGTGAAGACTTCCGGAAGCTCAAGCGGCATCCATCTCCGGCCCCTGACGGTTTCGGCTGAGCTCACTGGAACCTCAACAGTGGTCGCAAGCGCGAATGTGGTCGGCGGCAACTACACCCTCGGACTGCCCGCCGCCGCATCGGGAACCGGCTACGATTTGTACGTTTCGGGCGGAGGCTTCGATTACGACGCGGCGCGCAACGTCGTCGTCAAGCCGGGCCAGAGCACCCCGGTCGATTTCCAGGTAACCGCTCGCACCACCGGAGCAATCTCGGGCACGATCAGCGATCAATGCACCGGCGCCGGAATCCAGGGCGCGACGCTCGAGCTTCTTGCGCCGCCGCAGAGCAGCCCCACCGATTGTGCGGCCAGTCCGCAGGATTGCGTGGTCGTGGCGACCACCAGCACCGACAACCAGGGCGATTATCCGCTGCCCGGCACGCGCTCGCTCGTCCCGGCGTTCTCACAGGTTCCGACCCAGCTTCCCAGTAACGTGGACTTGGGCCTGCAGATTTCCGCGACCGGCTACAATTCGATGCTCGTGCAGGCCCACGCAAGCACGACTGGCGGCGGCGGCTGCACCCACAGCAGCAGCACCACGGACTGCAGCCAGAGCCTGCAGACCTCCTACATCGCGGGCACCGTCGCGACCACCGGCTATGTGCCGTCGGGAAGCTCGGTGCAGGCGCAGGTATTCGCGGAAAACACCGCCACCAACGATCTCGTCTCCTCGCTTACGGCTCCGGCGGTGATTCGCGGCGGGACCTCGAGCGTGCCGTTTACCCTGAATGTCCCCGTGGGAGGCACCTTCGATCTCTTCGCGTCGGCAATCGACCCGTATCTGGGCGCGCCCGATCCATACCCCGGCCATTCGATCGAAGTGGTCTCGGCAGTCGCGGGACCGGCCACGGCGTGCACCACGACGAATATCGGAAGCGCGATCGCGCCGCTCAATTGCGTGGGCCACGGGAGCGTGAGCGGCCAGGTGTCCAACCCCGATTTGCAAACCACGGTAGAGGTTTCCAAGAACAACGTTCAGCTCTTCGGGAGCGAGCCGGGGCTGCTCGATTCCGGCATCAACACGAGCTACTCCTTCTGCCTGCCTCCCGACAGCTACGCGTTGCAGCGCGAGGAGAGCGGCTCGCCCGTCGGATCGTCGCAAGCGGTCGCGGTTGCGCAGCCGTCCCCGACTTCGACGCCCTGTCCCAGCACCTGCTTCGGCAGCAGCTCGTCGAGTTGCCCGGGAGAATGTACTAACCAGGTCCTTAATCCATTTTAGTAGACGTTGTGCGAAGCTGGATTCGATTTTTTTCGGGCATCCTTGTCGGCGCGATGCTGATCGCGGGCGCGGCGGGATGCAATCAGGGGTTCGGCGCCTATTCGCTGGGCGTCGGCAACACCCCGAACAAGCCGCCCGGAACGAGCTTCCGGGTGCTTGGAGACGTCGGCACGCGGTTTTCCGCTGTGATCTACGACGCGACTTCCACCTGGACCGTCCAGGGCGTGGTCCCGCAGGGTATGATCGTCGTCAACGCCGCCCTGCCGATCAAAATGATCGTCACCAAGCAGGCGGCGGGCAACCAATTACTGAGCGTCCAGCTGACCGTCGGCTTTAACGTGGTCGAGGCCGCATCGACCTCGGCGCCATTCGGCACGGCGACGGTGCAGACCGACCCCAGCCATCCGGGTTTCGCGACGCCGCCGCCGGCGGCCAATCCAGACGTCCGCTTCTTCGTGAAAGGACCGATGGACGAGCGCTTCAGCGGAATGGTCGAAGACACGCAGCAGGGCTATGTCATAAACGACCGCGCTCCCGCCCTGTTTCTCTTCGACCAGCCGGTGGGTAAAGTGGATGCAGTATTCACGCAGATTCAGAATTTCGGTCCGTTCGTGGTCGACCTGATCATCAACGGCCAGGTCGTTGCGAGTGCGACGGGAGGACCCACGCTATCGATAAAGCAGCCGTAAACGACGGGGGAAGATACTGCCCTGTCCTGACCGGTCGTTCAGTTGATTTGACACACCGTCCGGTTCGGCATACTTAAGCTCGGTTGGGTTTCTGTCTGCGTGATAACCGTTTCAACGGCGCTTGCCGCTTCCGCATCTTGACGAACGTATGAGATCGTCCTTTACGCGCCGGATAATACTGGCGCTCGTGATAATCGCGATAGCAGCAGGAATTGTCCCGGCGATCCGCTACTATCGTGACTTCATGAACCACGTCTCGACCGACGACGCCTACGTCGACGGCACCGTGGCTCTGGTTTCCTCGCGTCTGTCCGGAACCGTGAGCGCGGTTTACGTGGAGGACAACTGGCAGGTCAACGAGGGAGACCTTCTCGTCACGCTCGACCCGCGAACCTTCCAGGTCCATGTCGATCAGGCGCGTGCCCAACTGGCGCGCGCGCGCCAAACCGTCGATCAACTCTTTGCCCAACTCGCCGCCGCTCAGGCGGGCGTTGACCTGACCGAGTCACAGCTCGGGCAGGCCGTGCTCGACTATAATCGCGAGGCCTCACTGTACAAGGCCAACGTCGTATCCAAGGAAACCTACGACCAGGCGGTCACCGCCTATCGCGTCGCCAAGGCCAACGTCGCCCTCGCAAAGCATCAGGTGGCCCAGGCGCAGGCTGCGCTCGGCGGCGACACCGAAGACCACGCCCGCTACGACCGCCCGATCGTGGAGCAGGCCGCCGCGGCGCTGGAGGCCGCGCGGCTTGATCTGAGCCATACGCGCATCACCGCTCCGATGACCGGGACCGTCACGCACAAGACCGTCCACGTCGGCCATCGCGTGCAGCCCGGCGAGCCCATGATGGCGATCGTGCCGACGAGCCGTCTCTACATCACGGCCAATTTCAAGGAGACCCAGCTCACCGACGTGCGGGTCGGCCAGGAAGCCGATATCGAAGCCGACATCTATCCCGGCTACGTGTACAAGGGCCACGTCGATTCAATCAGCATGGGCACCGGCTCGGCGTTCTCGCTTCTGCCGCCGGAAAACGCAACCGGCAACTGGGTTAAGGTCGTTCAGCGCGTGCCGGTCAAGATCGTTCTCAACCAGCCGCCTCCACCGGACAAACCGCTCAGGATCGGTCTCTCCGTCGAGGTCTCCGTCAATATCAGCGACACGCGCGGACCGCTTCTCACTTCGACCGTGCAGAAGCACTTCTTCCGTAACGGCAAGCCGTTCATCCCGCCCGAGCGGCTGCAGATTCCGCCCCTTCCGGAGATACTTCCCGGGTGGCCCGACATCCAGCCGCTTCCAGGCGGCCAGAGCAGCCCGCCTGGCGCGATGATGAAGCAGTCCTAGCGGTCCCGGGTCCGAAGTTCGCTTGACAACAAGGGAGCGGCGCAAGTCTCTGTTGCCGTCATCCTGAGCGCCGGCGAAGGATCCGCGCGCAGCGCGGTTTTCTCAAAACCCCGCTTCGGGGAACTCTCCTCATTCGCTCGGAGTGATTTCGCACTCGCACAGGTTCGGTGCCGGACTGACACGCGTGTCAGTCCGTTTGCGGCAGCCAAAATGATGTACTAGCCTCTTCGCGACTTCGCCCGAAGCTTGGACACCGCGGTGCTCGATCTCGATCGCATAGGACACGGGCTCTCCGACTACCTGGAAACCCGCGTCGCCCGTCTCAAGGTTCTCGCGAGCGGATGGGAAACGACGGTGTTCGAGTTTTCCCTCCCTGAGCGCTCGCGGCGTTTCCCGTCGATTCCGGCCGGCCGCCCGATGGTGTTGCGCTTTTACCAGGGGAGCCTCGCCGACACCAAGGGCCAGCGCGAGCAGTACACGATGACCCGGCTTGCCGAGATCGGCTACTGCGTGCCGCGTCCCTACCTCTTCGAACTCGCGCATGACGCGCTGGGCGCGCCGTTCCTGGTGATGGAACGGGTTGCGGGAGGACCGCTGTTCGCGATTCGCAGCTTTCCGCAGGCCTTCAAGACCTTCGGCCTCGGCTTCTTCGCCTTCGTGCGCGCGCAAGCTCGGCTTCACCGCCTAGATCTCGGCCGCGGCGGCCTCGCCGGGATTCCGCGCGCATGCGCCGTCGCCGGCGGCTCGACTTCCGTGCCGCTGCTCGACCGCGTGCTCGCGGTTATCGCCGAGCGGGTCGAGAACGGACCGCTGCCCGGACTTCGCGAGGCGCTTGCGAGCCTGCGGACGCGTGCGGCCTACTTCCGCGACGCGCCGCCCTCGATCGTACACATGGACTACCATCCGCAGAACGTGATGGTGAGCGGGGTGCGCGTGAGCGGCGTTATCGACTGGGTCAACACGGACATCGGCGACCGTCATCTGGACGCCGCGATGACCGCCGCGATCCTGTCGTCGTCGGCGATGGAGCATCCGCGATGGATGCGCGACAACCTCGCGGGCAATACGCTGCGCGCCTCGTTCACGTCGCTATACATCCCGCTGTATCACGCGCTGGCGCCGGTGGATTTCGAGCGCTTCCGGTATTGCCAGGCGGTCGCGTCGATGCTGCGGCTCTCGATGCTCGGAATGATGCGGGCGCGCGGACCCGAGATGGTCGGCTTCCGTCCCGAAGCTCTTGGCGAGGTCACTCCGGCGGTGGTTCGATTGCTGTCGCGCTACGCCTCGCGCAAGAGCGGCACCGCGGTCGGCCTCGAGATGTCGTCACCCCTCCCCGCCTGACGCATCGCCGGCCGCCGTCCCCCCGCGCCGTCACAAATTCCGGTCATCCAGGTCGCAGCGATTCCCGCCTCTTCTCCGTCGCTCTGAGCGCCAGCGAAGAGTCCCCGCGAAGCGGGATGACGGACAAATATCGCCTTCGGCGGATTCTTCACTTCGTTTAGGATGACGGACTGGCGGATCTCTCACTTCGTCCCCGCGCCTCTTTCCCGTCATCCTGAGAGTTTGTGAGTTTTTGATTTTGGTGGAGAAAATCGCGCGTGACTTTCCGCGATCCCGAGCGAAGCGAGCCTCGACTTCGTCCTTCCTTTGAGCGGAGCAAGTCTCGGCTTCTTTTCTTTGTCATCCTGAGCGAAGCGAGGCTGCGAGCGGAGTCGAAGGATCTCGCGCGGCATTCCTTTGCCGCGTGATTTGCCCCAACCCTCCGCGAAAAAACTCATGTTCACACCGGCTGGCGCCACCCAAAACAAATCCGCCCGGGGGCTTTCGGCCCTCGGGCGGATTCTTCTTGGCTCGATTTGATATCGCGCGTCAGCCACGCAGCAGTTCGCGGAGCACAAACGGCAGAATCCCGCCGTGGCGGATATATTCGACGTCCTCCGGCGTATCCATCCTGGCGAGCGCCTCGAACTCTGTCACCTTGCCGTCCTCGGCCTGTGCGCGGACCTTCACTTTCTGCGCGCGCTTGAGTTCCTTGCCGAGGCCCTCGATCGCGTAAACCTCGCGCCCTGTCAGTCCCAGCTTCTCGCGATTCTGCCCGCCGACGAATTCGAGCGGCAGCACGCCCATCCCGACCAGGTTGCTGCGATGGATGCGCTCGTAACTCTCCGCGATTACCGCGCGCACGCCCAGAAGCTGCGTACCCTTCGCCGCCCAGTCGCGCGACGATCCCGACCCGTATTCCTTGCCCGCGATCACGACCAGCGGCACACCCTCTTCGCGATAGCGCATCGCGGCGTCGTAGATCGTCATTTGCCCAGATCGGAA
>JAKAVX010000039.1 GCA_021827465.1 Deltaproteobacteria bacterium
ATTCCGGGAACCAGCGGATTCGATTTCCGCTCGACAAAATCGCGCCGCTCCCTGACGCCGAACGCGAGCATCCAGTAAAGGGCGATGAGCAGGACGCCGAATGCGATCCCGAGCAGAAAGAACACGCGCCGCTCGGGTATCCCGGCCTTCATCATGAAGCCCGGCGCGGCCGAGGCGGCGATCGTGCCGAGGATCGTAAACGATTCGCGCACCGCGAACAGCGTGGAACGTTCGTGGTAATCGAGCGTCAGTTCCGGTCCGAGCGCGTAATGGGAAAGCCCGTAGATGGTGCTGAACAGGAAATAGAGGATAAAGGTGGTGCCGAACCACAGCGCGGCGATTGCGCCCGAGAGTCCCCACGGCGGATTGAGCAGCGCGAAGAACGCGAGCGCGCACAAGGGCGCTCCGACGACGATATACGGACGCCGCCGGCCCCATCGCGTCCGCGTCCGATCGGAGATCCATCCAAGGAAAGGATCGCTGAGCGCGTCGAGCGAGCGCGCGGCCGCGATCGCAATCGCAAGGTAGCCGAGCGGCACCAGCACCACGTCGGCATAGAACTTCGGCATCAGGACGAAGATCGGGATGATCATCGCGGCGCCGGCGAAGTTCGGCGCCCCGTAGAGCAGCCTGATCTTCCATGAGAGCTGTTCCGGGAGCGGTTTCGACGCGCTCTGGCCGAGGACCTGCGTACTGTCGCTGATAAGAGTTGCCTGCGAACTCATGTGCCCCCGAACCCCATTTCCGTGCCGCCGCGCGTCGCCCAACGCGTACTCGGCGATCCGAATCGACAGACAGGATACTTCCTTTTAGCAGTAGCGCGGGATGTAAGATACGCAGTATTACGCCTGCGGGAGGGAAGGGGATTGCAGCCGCGTCCGGAGTGTCGCGCAGTCCGGCTGCGGGGCGCGATTTCGAAAATGGAGCTGAGTAAAGTGCGTTTGACCTGACCCCCGAGGAAAAGGGGAACCGGCTTTGTTAATTCTTTCCGCCGCTTTTGGGGATGGTTGCGCGGCCTGCGGGTCTTTCACTCCCCCGCGCTACAGCACTTTCAGGCGGCCGCTCGCCATCCGCCCGACCATCCGGCGCGCCGCCTCGCCGAGCGCGCCCGCGCGATGCCATCGGCTGTACTCTTCGATAGTCAGGCCGCGCGCCGCTTCCAACGCGACGGAAACCGCCGCGAGCACGTAGACCTGCGCGAGCACGCTGATTCGCGGGGCAAGGCCCAGGACGCCGCCCTCGCGCTTGACGGGCAGATGGAGCACGAGATCGGCAATCTGCCCAAGCTCGGATTGCGGATTTCCGGTGACGGCGATCACGTGCGCGCCGTGATCCCGTACCGCCATCGCGGCCTGGCATAACTCGCTCGTGTTGCCGCTGTTGGAGATCGCGATCACGACGTCCTTGGGATGGACCTGGCCGAGGCTGCCGTGGAGCGTCTCGGTCGCGTGAAGAAAGGTCGCGGGCGTGCCGACGGAGCACAGCAGGCTCGCCGCGTAACGCGCGACGTGCTCGGGCTTGCCGACGCCGGTCACGTGGACGCGGCCGCCGCGGGCAAGCGTAGCCTGCACCATGTCGACCGCGCGGGAAATCGCGCCGATGTCGATCTCCTGCCTGAGCGCGGACATTTCTTCGATTGCGACGTCGAGGAAGCGGCCGACTTCGGTTTCGAGATCGAAGGCTCCCGCGGTCCTGCGCGCGATTTTTTTCTTCCGCGCGGGTGCGGCCGGCAGCGGACGTCCGTAAAGTTTCAGAATTTTGTCGCGAAACTCGAAGCCCGACGGGAACGCACCGAGTCGCTGCACGCATACCGCCGCGGCCGCATTGGCGAGGCGGCCGATCTCCGGCCATTTGAGGCCCCATCTGAGACCCGCCATCACGCCGCCCAGAAACGCGTCGCCCGCGCCGGTCGTGTCCACAACCTTCACCTTGAAGGCGGGGACGTGAAGCGCGGCGTCTTTGGCCGAGATGGAGCATCCGTCGGCGCCGTGGGTGATGATTACGGCGGCGTTGCCGTAGCGGCGGCGAATCTCCTCGGCGATACGGAGCGGGTCGTCGTCGGCGTCGGCCAGCTCGCGCGCCGCGCGTTTGGCGGGCTTGAGATAGGTCGCGAGGCGAAGCGCATGGTCCAGTTCGGCGCGGGTGCCAAGCGTGCTCAGCGCGTCGGAGGGCGGAACGTCGAGGTCGAGCACGCTCGGAATCGAGTTCTCGCGCGCGTATTTGAGAATGGCGATTACCGTCTTGAGCGGGACCTGCGAAATCTCCGTCGAAACCATCCGGGCGCGGCGGATAAACGAGCCGTGGCGGCGGCGCACTTCCGAAGGCGTCAGTTCGGCGGTCGCGCCGCGCACCATGTAGATGGCGCGGTTGCCCGCGGGGTCGACGAACACGGTCGCGTAGGAGCTGGCCGAGCCGTCGAGCGTGAGATGGCGCTGGATGCCGAGGCTTTCCATCCCTTCGCGCAGGAATTCGCCGTTGCGATCGTCGCCCATCTTGCCGAACACGCCGGTCTCGAGCCCGAACACGCGCGCCCATCCGAGATGGTTCAGCACCACGCCGCCGACCGACGCCTGCTCCATCGCAAGGCCGGCGGGGCCATGTCCGTTGGCGTCGAGGATTATCTTTTCGTCGGCGCTGATGATCCGGGGAGTGCGGTAGAACAGGTCAACGACCATGCTTCCGCATCCGACCACGTCGAGCTTCGGTTCAGCCATGTTGATGCGCCACGGTGCGGGCCGCTGGCAAGTCGGTTCGGCTCACGCAGCCCGGCTCAAGGCTCCCGGCACTTCGCTCCCGCAGTGCGGCGAAGCGCCGGGCGAATTCGCGCCGCTCGGTTTCATTGAGGGATGGCGTGCCGCGCTCGACCGCGTCGCTCGCGATAACGCCGAGTTCGGCGAGCGCCGCCTTAAGGCAGGCGATCGCCGGTTGATAGGGACGCGCGGCGCGGGTGAACGAGCACGCGTCGCGAAAGCCCTCGAGCACCGAGCGGTAACGCTCCATCAGCGCGGCGTCCCGCGAGCGGCACACCTGCCAGGCGCGCTGCCATTCGCGCGGCATCGGATTGGCCGGTCCCGCGACGATTCCGTAGGGGAGAGAATGCTGCGTCAGGTAGCGGTTCCAGTAATGGCGCGCGCGTCCGGCAAGACCGACGGCGGGCGCGAACAGATCGAAGATAAGCAGCGGATTTCCGGCGTAGATTGCGAACTCGTGCGCGAGCTTGAAGTTCGACGCGGCGCGCGTGTAGTTGCCGAGCACCGACTTGTTGGCCGTCACCTTGATGCCGCGGACGTAATCGAGCTGGCTCATCCGCTTGACGTCGCGGGTATGGAGATGGAGCGCCTGGCCGGGTGCGTGGATCTCGGAGTTGTCGTAAAGGAAGACCGGAAGCGCGCGGCCCGCGCGCTCGAAGACGCCGCCAAGCTCGCGCGTTACCAAATCGACCGGGTCGTCGAGGTCGCGAATCGAGAGCGGCGCGACAACCGCGGCGTCGGCTCCAATCTCAAGCGCGAAGACGAGGTTCTCGACCGTCTCGCGCCGGGTATGGGCGGTGATCCCGAACCATACTTCGACCGGGCGCTCGCGCGTGGCGCATCGGCGGCATTCGTCGAGCACGATGCGGCAGACTTCCCGGCGGCGCGGGTTGTCCATGCGATCCCACTCGCCGGTCGTGCCCGCGGCGAACAGGATGTCCGCGCCGGCGCCGTCCTGGACGGCGAAACGGACGAGAGCGCGCTGCTCCTCTTCGATGATGCGTCCTTCGGTGTCGAGAACCGTGATGAGCGGGATCGAGAGTCCCGGCCGGGGCGCGTAGCTTTCCAGGCTGTGTGACGGACCTGTTTCCATCAGCACCTTGCGCACATCATCCGCGCATCACCTACAGCAGTGCAATATCCTACAGTAGCGCAATCCCCAGGTAGGTCTTGAAAGTCCAGGTCTGACCCTCCGAAGCATAGTTTTTGACGAAGGCGCTGAGCCGCACCTGGTAGTTGCCGTCCTTGGCGCGCGCTCCGGTAGGAGGGTTGTGCGCGTACAGGTTCTTCTTGCACGCGGCGATAACCATCTTGTCGAGCTGAGCCACGCCGGAATGCTGTTCGAGAACGATTTCCTTCAACCGGCCGTCCGCGTTCATCGTTGCAATCAGGATGACCGGCTTGGTTTCCTTGGGCAGTTGGAGGCGGTCAAACGGGTCCTCGCGTTCGCGGGTTTGCATCGCCTCGAACACCTGGTCCATCAGGCGGCCGGAGAAATCGCTGAAGTGGGCGGCCTTGAGGTTGAGCAGGCGTTCCTGGCCGGGATGCTTGTCCGAGCCGACGTAGCGAACCGAGCCCGAGGATTGAAGGCCGCCGCTTACCCCGGTCGGCTTGACGTTGCCCGCGACCGCCTTGACCGCGGCCGACGGCATCGTCAACGCAGTGGCGCCCGCGTCCGAGGTCGTGAGCGTGTTCAGGTTGGTGATGACGTTCGGCTGGCCCGGGACCAACGGTGCCGCAGACGGCGGCGGTGGAGGCGACGGCTGAGGCGCCGGTTTCCGGAAGAAGCTGCATCCGGCAATCCCCCATGCGAGCGCGATTGCAAAAGCGGTAAGAGCGAGGCGTCCAGATTTTCCCTTCATCGCATCAAGCCGGAGTCCCTGTCGAGCGCGAGAATTTTCGGTCGCGCGTTATTGTAATCCTTGAGGAACGCGTCGAACAGTTCCTCGCCGAGTCTTCTCTCGTCGGCACGCACCGCGGCGTTGTTGGCCTCGGCGATAGCGTCGCCGATTCGGGCCAGCAACTCGAGCGTCGGCGAATAGAGAAATTTCGCCCTGAAGGCGGCCTGATAGTCGAAGATTCCGTTGGGCTCGGCGCGCGAGGAAAACGACGCGTGAAATCCGCCGTCGCCCTGCGCGACGGTGCGCAGGAAATCTCCGGCGATAAAGCGCGCCATCTGATGGATCATCGGCGGCGCGATGAGCGTCGGCACCGCGTCCATCCTGCCCTCCATCCGGACTGCGTCGCCCTGGCGGGTGTAATCGCCGGTGAACGCGATGTCGTCCAGGCCGAAGTCCATCCCGAGCCGCCTGACCCGCATCGAGGTGCGGGCGTAATGCGTACCGCTTGTGATTTTGTCGATTGCGACTGGCGCTCCCACCGGACGGTACGACGCGTCGAACGGCGTCAGCATTCCGCCGCGCACCATCGCCACGAGCGATATCGTGCCGCGATCGAAGCCGGCGCGCATCCAGTAATTTCCGTGCGAATCGGTGAAGTCGCTTTCGACCGTGACCGTCGTCATCACGCGGTTGTAGAAGCGGTCGAGATGGACGAAGGGCGCCAGCGCGCCGGAGCGTACCTTGGCCTTGAAGTTGACCAGCACGTAAGGTCCGCCGGGAGCGTCGAACTCGTCGAGGACGTTCTCAATTTTTAAGTAATGGTTCAACTTGCCCCAGAGCGCAGGCAGGTCGCGCCTGAAACGCTCCTCTGCGGCGATATCATGATGGTTGAACTGCCCGCGCTGGGTGTCCCAGGGCGGTTTGAGATCGCCGTAGGTCTCGCGCAGGATAGCGGCGTCCGCGTCCACGATCGCGCCCGCACCGAAAGTGTTGGTTTGGATTTCGCCGCCGAGCTTGCCGATTACCGCCGAAACGTCGCCGTCCTTCATCGCTTCGGGCGAGGGCTTGAGCGTGAAATAGGCGGCCATCCTGAACGGCTGGGTGGGAGGCTCGAATTTGGACGCCGACGTATAGAGATAGTCGCGGTCGAGTGGCTGGCCTGTCACAAAGATGGCGTGCTCGGCGTCGGGTAATCGCACCCACGGCACGTTGTCGTCGGAATAGAGCGCGGCCGCGCGAATCAGGGTCGATTGGCGCGGCCGCAGCTCATCGAGGACGTGGTCCAGCGAGGCGCTCCATGCGGGATGGAAGGCTATCTTGCGCTGGAAGGCGAATTGGCGGTCCAGCAGCGCGATCGCACGCGCAGCGCGATCCGGCCCCGGCGGCGCGAGTTCCAGGATTGGCGCGAAAAGCGTGCGGCCGGACGGCGAAAAGCCGGGAGCCGGCGCTGCGGTTTGAGCCGCAATCGGAGCGGGCGGCTTTAGCGCCTGCGATTCGGCCCATGCCGGCCCGAAAAGGAGCAGAATCAGGGCCGCGGCGGCCACCGGCAAGCCTCGCGCGAGGTTCTTGAGGTGAATTGTAAGCCGTGGCTCCGGATGGTATTCTTTTGGGCAGTACGAAAAGGCCGAGCTTGTTAGATGAAACCTGGAATTCATCCCGAATACCGCCGCTGCGTAGTTACCTGCGCGTGTGGGAACTCTTTCGAGACGCGGGCGACCGTGCACGAGCTGCAGGTCGAAGTATGCTCGCGGTGCCATCCGTTTTATACCGGACAACAGCGTCTGGTCGATACTGCGGGTCGCGTCGAACGTTTCAAGCGCAAGTACAGCAAGTTCAGCCTAACTTAGCATATGAACTCCCGCCACCTGGGACGCCAAGATGCGTCCGGGTGCGCGGGGGATTTGGTTCTTTCCGGGAGACTGGAAGCGCCGCCGCGCGCCGTCTTCCAATTTTATGCCTGCGGCCGGTTCTTCCCAGGGGAAATGCTCGACAAACTTAAGGGAATCGAGGACCGCTTCACCGAAATCGAGAAGCGGCTTAGCGACCCCGCCGTAATCGCAAATCAGCGCGAATACGCGGCGCTCGCCAAGGAGCGCTCGCAGATGGTGGATATCGCGCGATGCGCCCGCGACTATCGCCGCCTGCTCGAGGATATCGCCGAGCATAAGGCGCTCGTCGAGGGCGACGATGCCGAGCTTCGCGAGCTGGCGCGCTCCGAGATGCCCGCGATGCAGGAGCGGCAGCTAAAGCTCGAAGAGGAGCTGAAGCGGCTGCTCATTCCGCGCGACCCCAACGACGAAAAGAACGTCATCGTCGAGATCCGCGCCGGAACCGGCGGCGCCGAAGCTTCGCTGTTCGCGGCGGAACTCTTCAGGATGTACACGCGCTACGCCGAGCATCACGGATGGAAGCTCGAAGTCTTGAGCCTTTCCGAGACCGGGCTTGGCGGAATCAAGGAAGTCGTCGCCAGTGTCAACGGGCGCGGCGCATACTCGCGGCTCAAGTACGAGGGCGGGGTGCATCGCGTTCAGCGCGTTCCCGAGACCGAGGCGTCGGGCCGAATCCATACCTCGGCGGTCACGGTTGCCGTGATGCCCGAGGCGGACGAGGTCGACGTCAGCATCAACGAGGAAAAAGACCTCCGGATCGACGTGATGCGCGCGTCGGGGCCGGGCGGCCAGAGCGTCAACACTACGGACTCCGCGGTCCGTATCACGCATCTGCCGAGCGGGATGGTGATCGTGTGCCGCGACGAGAAATCGCAGCACAAGAACAAGGCCCGCGCGCTCAAAATCCTGCGCGCCCGGCTGCTCGAACAGGCGCGCCAGGAGCAGGAAGCCAAGATTGCCGAAGCGCGGCGCTCGATGGTCGGCACGGGCGACCGCTCCGAGCGGATCCGCACCTACAACTTTCCGCAGTCGCGCGTCACCGACCATCGCGTCAACCTGACGCTCCATCAGCTCGACCTCGTTCTCGACGGCCAACTCGACCAGATTATCGACGCGCTCGCGACCCAGAGTCAGGCGCAGGCGCTCAGCGCCTGAACAACCGCGATGGAACGGGGCGATTTTCAAGGCGAGCCTCGGTCTTTGCCCGAGGTTCTCGCGCAGGCGACCGCGCGCCTCGAGCGGGCCGGCGTTGAAACGCCGCGCCTCGACGCGGAAGTCCTGCTTGCCGAGGCGTGCGGTCTCTCAAGCGCCGGACTCCTCACGCGGCGCGCGCCGCTGAGCGACCCCGAGTCGGAGCAGTTCAACGCGATGCTTTCGCGGCGCGAACGGCGTGAACCGCTCGCCTATATTGCCGGGCACAGGGAATTCTTTTCGCTCGATTTCGAAGTAAATCCCGACGTTCTGATACCGCGTCCCGAGACCGAGACGCTAGCCGCCGCTGCGCTCGATTATCTGAAGACGCGGGGCGCGCCGCGCGTGCTCGATATCGGAACCGGCTCGGGAATTCTCGCCGTGACGATCGCGGTTCACGAGCCACGCGCCCGGATCGTTGCGACCGACGTCTCAAGCGGCGCGATCGAGGTCGCGCGACGAAACGCGCGGCGGCATCGATGCGCCGAGCGAGTCGAATTCGTCCAGACCGATCTGTTTCCCCCCGGCAACGAGCGCTTCGACTTGGTCGTGTCGAATCCGCCGTATATAGAGGATCAATCGATTGACGATCTCGCGCCCGAAGTGGCCCGTTTCGAGCCGCGCGCGGCTCTTGCGGGCGGCGCGGACGGGATCGATTTTTATCGGCGCATCGGAGCGCACGCCCGAACGAGGCTTAATGCGGACGGCGCGCTGATGGTCGAGATTGGAGCGGGGCAGGGCGCGCAGGTTGCGGGGATTTTTGAGCGCTCCGGATTGAAGGTTGTCGCGGTGCTCAGGGATCTGGCCGGAATCGAGCGAGTGGTTCACGCGCGGGCGTGATCGGTCGGAGGCGGCGATGGACAAAATGATCATCAGGGGAGGCGCGAAACTGACGGGCGAAGTGTCCGTCAGCGGCAGCAAGAACGCGAGCCTGCCGATCCTGATGGCGGCGCTGCTGACCGGCGAGCCGGTCACGATTCGCAACGTTCCCCGGCTTCGCGACGTCGTAACCGCGCTCGCGCTGCTGAAGGTCCTCGGCGTCGAGAGCCGATGGACCGGCGAGCATGAAATCGAACTTTGCGCCGCGCGCGTCACCTCGCACGAAGCGCCGTACGAGATGGTCAAGACGATGCGCGCGTCGTTCGTCGTGCTCGGGCCGCTGCTCGCCCGCACGGGACGCGCGCGGGTTTCGACTCCCGGCGGATGCGCAATCGGAGCGCGCCCTGTCAATCTGCATATCAGCGGAATCCGCTCGCTCGGCGCGCGGATTCAGCTTCGTCACGGCTACGTCGAGGCGCACGCCGACCGTCTTTCGGGAGCGCGGATCTGGCTCGACACGCCTTCGGTCGGCGCCACCGAGAACATCATGATGGCGGCGGTGATGGCCCGCGGACGAACCCAGATCGAGAACGCGGCGCGCGAGCCCGAAGTGCAGGATCTCGCCAGGTTCCTCGGCGCGATGGGCGCGAAGATAGAGGGCGCGGGCACCCACGTGATCGAGATCGAAGGCGTCGAACGGCTGCACGGCGCGGAGCATTCGGTTATCGCCGACAGAATCGAAGCCGGCTCGCTCGCGGTCGCAGCTGCGATAACCGGCGGCGATGTCACGATTCGTCACTCACCGAACGATCAACTGGACGCGGTGCTCAGCAAGCTTCGCGAGATGAGGGTCGCGGTCACCGCCGAAAATGGAACGCTCAGAGTGAGCGGCGGAGCGCCCGCGCTTCGTCCGGTCGAGCTGCGCACGCTGCCCTATCCCGGTTTTCCGACCGACCTTCAGGCGCAGATGATGGCGCTGGTGACGCAGGCCGCCGGCACCTCGGTTATCACCGAGACGATTTTCGAAAACCGCTTCATGCACGCGCTGGAACTGACGCGGATGGGCGCGGATATCGTAATGAAGGGGTCCACCGCGGTCGTGCGCGGCGGCTCGCGGCTTCAGGGAGCGCCCGTGATGGCGACCGATCTCCGCGCGAGCATGAGCCTCATCCTGGCCGGCCTTGCCGCCGAAAACACCACCGAGATAAGCCGCGTGTACCATCTCGACCGCGGTTACGAGGCACTCGACAGAAAACTCTCCTCGCTCGGTGCGCGGATTGAACGGGTGAATGAATAGGTCCGTCGCGATGAAGGTAAGGATTCTCAAATCCGGAACGCCCGCGCTGAAGCGCTTTCTCGCGGCGATGCTCGCGCGGCGCGGCGGTTCCGACGGCGCAAAGATGGACGCCGCGGTTGCCGAGATAATCGCCGGCGTGCGCAAGCGCGGCGATCGCGCGCTTATCGAATACACCGAGCGCTTCGACCGCGTGAAACTCACCCCGAAGCGGCTTCGCGTAAGCGCCAGCGAACTGAAGCAGGCGTTCGCCGCACTCTCGCGCGAGGAACGCGAGGCGCTGGAACTCGCGGCGCGCCGAATCACCGCGTTTCATCGCCGCACTATCGAGAAGCCGTTCACCTACCGCGACGAACTCGGCGTCCGCCTCGGACAGACCGTCCGTCCGCTGGAGAGGGTCGGAATCTACGTGCCGGGCGGGATGGGCGCGTATCCCTCCACCGTGCTGATGAATGCGATCCCCGCAAAGGTCGCGGGCGTGCGCGAAATAGTGATGGTCACGCCGCCGTCTGAGCATGGAGAACGGCCGGCGCTGATGGCGGCCGCGGCTATCGCCGGAGTCGATGAAGTTTACCGCGTGGGCGGCGCGCATTCGGTCGCCGCGCTCGCTTACGGCACCGCGACGATTCGTCCCGTTGACAAGATTGCCGGCCCCGGCAACGCCTGGGTGCAGACGGCCAAGCGGATGGTTTACGGCGTGTGCGATATCGACAAGATCGCGGGGCCAAGCGAAGTGTTGGTCGTGGCCGACGGTTCGGCGCGTGCGGACTGGGTCGCCGCCGATCTGATAGCGCAGGCCGAGCACGGCTCGGGCGACGAAGCGGCCGTGATGGTCACGACGTCGGCGCGGATCGCGGAGGCGGTCGCGCGCGAACTCTCTCTTGCGCTTCAGGATTTGCCGCGCGCCGAATCGGTCAGGACCGTGCTCGCGCGCCGCGGCGCGTTTGTCGTCGTCAACGATCTCGAAGAAGCTTTCGATATCGTAAACCGTATCGGACCCGAGCATCTGGAGTTGGAGATACAAAATCCCGCGCGCTGGGTCTCGCACGTCAAGGCCGCGGGCGCGGTATTCCTCGGCGGCGAAAGCCCTGCGGCGTTCGGCGACTACCTTGCCGGTCCCAACCACGTCCTGCCCACGGGCGGATCGGCGCGGTTCGCGTCTCCGCTCGGCGCGTACGATTTCATCAAGCGAACCAGTATAATCCAGAGCTCGGGCAAGGCCCTTTCGAAGCTCGGACCGACGGTTGCGCGGCTTGCCCGGATGGAAGGATTCGAGGGTCACGCGCGCGCGATGGAAGTGCGGCAGCGCCCGCGCCGGAAGAACTGACTATGGCGACCAAGCGTACGGAAAAGAGAGGCGCGATCGCGCCGACAAGCGCCGGGGCGAAGACCGAAGCCGGATCGCCGCTGCCGCGAAGCGCGGACCTGAAGCGCAAAACCCGCGAGACTGACGTAACCGTCAAACTCGCCCTCGACGGCTCGGGCAAAGCGACGGTTTCGACTGGGGTTCCGTTTCTCGATCATATGCTCGACAGCTTCGCCCGCCACGGTTTCTTCGACCTCGAGATAGCCGCGGCCGGCGATCTCGCCGTGGATGAGCATCATACGGTCGAGGACGTCGGTATCGTGCTCGGAAAAGCGTTCGCCAAGGCGCTCGGCGATCGCTCGGGTATCCGGCGCTTCGGAGAGGCGATGGTGCCGCTCGACGAGGCGCTCTGCTCGGTCGTTGTCGATATCAGCGGACGCTCCTACCTTGTCTACAACGTTTCGATTCCGCAGGAGCGCGTCGGCAGCTTCCAGACCGAGCTGGTGCA
>JAKAVX010000040.1 GCA_021827465.1 Deltaproteobacteria bacterium
CAAGATCTATTTCAAGAACGGGCGCGCGAAGGTCGAACTTGGACTCGCCCGCGGAAAGCATCTCTACGACAAGCGCGAGGCCCTGATGCGAAAGGCGGGGCGGCGCGAGATGGAGCGCGCGCTGAAAGGACGAAGCCGCTAACTCTGTCTCATCGCGAAAGCTCGTCCGTGACCATCCTTGCCACGCGTTCCAGCACAGAGCGCATCCGCGCAACGCTTGTTACAAGCGACGCCGGCTCTCCGCCGACAGCGGAAAGGATCGCGCCGACCTCGTCATGGAAACCCGCTGGCACGGTCGCGAAGCCGCGGCTTTCCGCGAGCGCGCCTTTTTCGTTCATGAAGAAACGGCGGTTCAGCGCGTACAGCACCAGCAGCATAAAGCCCGTCGCGCGAAACAGGCATCCCGAGACATAGAAGGCGTCGCCGCGCGTGGCGGGCTTGTCGGCGATTCCGAGTTCGAAACCGGCGTCGAAAAGATGCTTCTCGCATAGCGCGCGGCGAAGCGCGTTCGGATACTCGCCGACCATCCGCTTAAGGCGCGCGATCCTGCCGTACGGGTCGTGAAGCGGACGGCAACATTGGATCTCGCCCGCGTAGATCTGGCTCTGGAAGCCCATCGGATGGCCCAACTGGTAGAAACCTTCGACGCGGCCCTGAGCGCAGTTGCGCGCCACTTCCTCGACGCGGCTTAAGTCGCGGTAGAGGAAATCGACATGGCGCCCGCCGATTTGGAGCCATCCTCCGCCGTTCACGCCGGGGCCCCATTCGCCGAATTTCGTCATCAGGCCCGGGCGATGAAGGTCGTCGAGTTCGCGCGCCGCATTATCGATCAATTCGATAAGGAACGGACGGTCGGGCTCATAATAGATTCCGATATCGACGTCCGAATCGGGACGCGCGGTTCCTCTCGCGCGCGAGCCACCGAGCACAATCGCCGTGACACCCTCGATCGCACCTACTCGTTCGACGATAATTTCGAAGAGCGCGTCAAGTGAGGCGGCTTCGTCCATGAGCGAAGCTTAGCGGCTCAAGCAGGGAAATCGAACAGGAAACGGCGCCTGAGGCGTCGCGGCTTACGATTGCGCCGGCGCGGACGACGCTGCCGCCGACGCACCGGCCATCGCGCGCAGCCGCGCGATACGGCTTCTGAGCGGTGGATGGGTCGAGAGCAGGTTGTCGAAGAAGCCTTCCTTGTCGTCGGCGTCGCGCGTGAGCGGGCTTACGATGAACAGATGCGCGGTTCCGCGCGTGCCTTGCTTGAGCGGGGACTCGATCTGCGCGATATGCTCCAGCGCACGGAGCAGGGCGCGCGGATTTCGTGTGAATTCGACTGAAGCCGCGTCAGCGAGGTACTCGCGCTCGCGCGATACGGCCATCGCGATTATCTGCGCGAACAGTGGCGCCAGGATCGCGAGCACGATCACGATAACAGCGATTATCGCGCCCGAGTCGTTGTTCGAATCACCCCTGTCGCGGCTTACGCCTCCGCCCCATCCGCCGAAAAACATCCATCGAAAGACGAAATCCGAAAGCATCGCGATGCCCCCGACCAGGATCGCGATCATCATCATGGTGCGGATATCGTAATCGCGGATATGCGCCATCTCGTGGCCGAGCACGCCCTGAAGCTCCTCACGATCCATGTTTTCGACCAGCCCGCTTGTCACGCAAACCACGGAATGCTCCGGGTCGCGGCCGGTTGCGAACGCGTTCGGCGCAGGATCGTCCATCAGGTACGCCTTCGGCACGGGCATCCGCGACGCAATCGCCATCTCGCGCACCACGTCCAGCACCATCTGATGCTTCGGCGTGTCGGGCGTGAGTTCGCGCGCATGGACCGACAGCAGGATGAGCGAAGTTCCGCCGTAGAACGAAAGGAAAGACTGGAAGCCGGCGAAGATGAGCGCCGCAATCGTGAGGAGCGGAAAGCCGACGAGTCTGCCGTTTACGATCGCGAGGTCGCGGGCAAGGAAGTCGAGCCCGAATCCGAGCGCGCCGAAGATAATCATGAAGACCGCAACGAGGATCGCGGTCCTGCGGCGGTTCTGAGCCTCGAGTACGCGAAAGTCCATTGACAATACGACCCGCGCCGCTGTTCAGGCGTGCGGCGTTCCGAGCGAGAGGTCGACCTTCGGCACCGCCTGATCTTCCGGCGCGCCCTTGAAGTATTCGGCCTCCTTGAAGCCGAAGTTGTGAGCGATAATGTTCGACGGGAATTTCTGGACGCGCGTGTTGAGCGTCAGGACCGCGTCGTTGTAAGCCTGGCGCGCAAACGCGATCTGGTTCTCGGTCGTCGCCAGCTCTTCCTGAAGGCGCAGCACGTTTTCGTCGGAGCGAAGCTGCGGATAGTTTTCCATCACGGCGAGCAATTTGCCGAGCCCGGCCGTGATCTGATTTTCCGCCTGGATACGCGTGGCTTGGTCGGGCGCGCTCACCGCCTTGGCGCGCGCCTCGACGACCTGGGTCAGGGTTTCGCGCTCGAACTGCATGTAACCCTTGACCGCTTCGACGAGGTTGGGAATCAGGTCGTGGCGGCGCTTCAGTTGAACGTCGATCTGGCGCCACGCGTTTTCGACCTGGTTGCGCACGCTGACCAGCGAATTGTAGGCGACGATCGCGTAGCCGATCAGGAGCACCACGACAATGAGAACGATTGTGTCGGCCATTGGATTGATGTCCTCCGTGTGCCCGAAGGCCTCGTCTGGTTTCACTTTAGAATAAACCGACGCCCGCATCACGCGGCCCGAAGGCCTTTGTGAGGCGGGCGTCATTGAGCGCCTTACGTGGCTATGAGCCGGGCGGTGAGCGATGCGGTGCGGTTAATTCTCGCTGGTCACCTTGATTTTGAACGGCCGGCTCTCGGGCTTCTTGGGCGTCGTAATTTCCAACACGCCGTCCTTGTAGGACGCCTTGATGCCCTCCTGGCTGGCGTTTTCGGGAATCCTCATTGCCCGGCGGATCGTTCCGTACGAGCGTTCGGAGACGTGGACCTGGGCGTCCTTTGCCAACTCGGGGCGCCGGCGTTCGGCCTCGACGACCAGGCGTTCGTCCTCGACGCGGGCCTGTACCGATTCGCCCTTCAGGCCGGGCATCTCGAAGAAAAAGTGGTACGCTTCGGCGTCCTCGACGACGTCGACCGCGGGGACGATATGCTGTTCGGCGCGCGGGTCAAGGTCGCGCGAAAATTCCTTCCACAACTCCACCAGCGGCCGCGAAAACCATCCGTCCGTTCCGTAACCGGTGTTGAGCAGTCGCACTTCCATGCTTGCGATCCCTCCTTGAGCAGGGTCAACTTTTTTCGAATCGAAAAGCCGCCTGCTTGATCAAATGCCGTCAGGCGTGCGGCTTTCTGTTGTCACCAGAGAAAGTAAGTACGAAGTCGAATTCGTCAAGACAGGGAAAGTGAAGTGCGCAAAAACCTACGCGCCGCGGTCCGAAGGAGGTTTCGCACCGGCGCGGTTTATCTCGTCCTCGAAGCGCCGCGCCATCCGCTCGTCGCCGAGGCTTCGGGCAAGCTCGGCCCCTTCCTCGAGCACCTCGATTGCGCGGGCTGTCTCGCCCTTGCCGAGATACACTCCGGCCTTGCGAAATAGCCGCGCGTAGCGTTCTCCTTTTTGAGCCGGATCCATGACGATCGACGAAGCGAACGAAACCTGCGATTCAATCCTAGGCGGCCGCGTCCGCGTTATCCAGCCGCGCAAGGGCTACCGGTTTTCGGTCGACGCGCTGCTGCTCGCCCGCTTTGTGCATTCGGGCGCGCGGGACCGGGTGCTGGAGCTTGGCGCGGGATCGGGAGTGATCTCGATAATCGTCGCGGCGCTCCACAACCCGCGCGAGGTTGTAGCGCTGGAGATCGATCCGACGCTGGCCGCGATGGTGCGCCGGAGCGCCGAGCTTAACGGCCTCGGTTCGATACGCGCGATTGTGGCGGACCTGCGCGAGCGCAGGATTTACGGTATAGCCGCAAACAGCTTCGACCTCGTTATCGCCAATCCTCCCTATCGCGCGATCGCCGCCGGTCGCGAAAGCCCGATTCCCGCAAGGCGCGCCGCCCGCTCGGAGGCCGAGGGCACGCTCGAAGATTTCGTCGCCGCAGCGGCGCGCTACGCGCGCCATCGCGGAGCGGTGGGGTTTGTTTTTCTCGCGGAGCGAAGCGCGGAGCTGATCGCCGCGATGCGCGCGCGCAGGCTTGAACCCAAGCGTATCCGCTTCGTGCATCCGCGCGCCGGCCGTCCCGCGACCATGATACTGGTCGAAGCGCGAAAGGGCGGCGGGATCGGCGTCGAGGTCGAGCCGCCGCTCATCCTGTATGCGCGCGAGCGGGTTTACACCGATGAAGCGCGCGAGATCCTGGACGCGCCGGAGCATCGCTGAGCCCGTCGCCGCGCGCGTGTGCGGGTTCTGCCGCTTGCGCGGCCAACGCCGGGTTGGCCTATTTCTCGCGCAGGAACTCGACGGCCATCCGCGCAACTTCGTCCGGCTTTTCCATCGGCATGAAATGGCCGGTGCCGGGAACGTTGACGACCCGTCCGTTTGCGAGGCGCGCGGCGATCTTGTCGGAGAGCGAAAGCCCGAGCGAGTCGCTTCGCTCGCCGAACAGAACGAGCAGCGGCGACGGGGCGCGCAGAATCCGCTCAAGCCCGTCGAAGTCGCGCGAGGTTTCATAGAAGCGCGCTTCGATCTCCGGCGCGCATTTGAGCTCGCGCCGGCCGTCGGCAAGAGGCCGCGTGCCGTATTCGCAGTAATCGCGCAGCATCCCCTTGCGCCAGGTATCGTACGGCGGCTTGCGCTCGAAGTTCTGGAACATCGCGTCGACGCTGTCGAAGAGGCGCTTTCGCTTTAGCGTGCGCTCGATGAACGGATTGCGCCATCCGAGTTCCGGCGCGTTCGCGGATTCGAACACGACCGGTTCCGCGAGCACAGCGCGCGAAATCAGTTCGGGCCGTTCGCACGCGAGCGAGCCGATCGCGGTTGCGCCCGCCGAATGGCCGAAGCCGCGGACTTGTCCGAGGCCCATCGCGGTGATGAATCCCGCGAGATCTTCCATCGTGCGCGTCCAGTCGTATCGATCGTCAGGCGCGCGTTCGCTGTCGCCGTGGCCGCGCTGGTCGTAACTATAGACGCGGCCGGCCGCGGTCAGCGTTTCGGCGACAGGGGCGTAGATGCGGCCGAGAAATCCGGTCGCGTGAAGGATGACGATTGGCGAGCCGCTCCCACCCCAGTCGAGATAGTGGAGGCGGATGCCGTTTGCGCTGACGTAACCGTCGCGTGGTTCGACTTTGCTCATATGCTTTGTGCCGCGCGCGAATCATAGGCGAGTCGCGACGCGCTGAAAACCCGTGCGAGCGAACGGATCGCGGCGCTCTTTCAGACACCCGTGACGTTAATGCCTTATTTTTCGTGCGCCGGCAGCAGGTCTTCGAGCGTCAGCCTGGAAAGCGCACTTTCTTCGGAATCCCGCGCGAGATCGAGAACCCTGCGTATCCGCGGATCGGCGCAGATTTCACTCTCCGCAGGCGCGGCGCATCCGACGATCCGGTCAAGCCCGATTTTGTCCGCTGCGCGGCACAGAAAGACGCGTCGCGTGCCGAACGAGCCTTCGGGCTCTCCCTCGACGACCAAGCCCGCGTCCGCAAGCCGTTTCAGGATAGGCTCTATCGATTCCGAGCCGGTCCCAAGCTCCTGCGCAAGGCGCTCAACGGTTTGCGGTTCGCCGCCGTTCACCTGGTATTCAGCGAGCAGCATCATCATGTGGAGCGCGGCCGCGCGTGGAAGAACCGCCGTGCCGCGACGCATTAGAAAGCTCGCCGGGCGGCGCTGAGCTGCCGCGGTCAGTTCCGAGCCGAACAGCACGATTGACCACGCCATGTAAGTCCAGACGAGGAATATCGGCACCGACGCGAGCGCGCCGTAGATAGCGTGGTACTTGGCCGCGCCGACCTGGAAATGCACGTATCCCCACTGCGCGACCTGAAACAGAATTGCGGTAATCAGCGATCCGAACAAGGCAGCGCCGTAGCGCACCTTCGTGTAAGGGAAAAACACGAACAGGAAGAAGAATCCCGCCCATACGAACAGGTACGGCGCCAGTGTTCCAACGACCGGCATGCGTCCGACGTTGACCGAGCGCATCGTCGTGACCGCAAGCGCCGCAACCATCAGTAGCGGCACGGTGACCAGCACGCTCAGGTAGTCGGAGAACCGTCTCATATAGCCGCGGTTGCGCGGCACCTGGAAGATGACGTTCAAGGCTTGCTCGACGTTGCCCATCGTCGAGATGACGGTCACGAGCAGGAACGCGCCTCCCACCGAGCCGAGCGCCGCCGCGTTGACGTTGCCCACGTAGCGCATCAGTTGCGCCGCCGTTCCCTGCGAGCCGAGCGCGACATAGCGCTCGATTAGCGGCGTCAGGCGGGCCGAGTAGCCGAAGGCCTTTACCACCGAAAAGGCGAGCGCAAGGATCGGCACGATCGAGAGCGAGACGGTGTACGTGAGCGCCGCCGCGCGAAGCAGGTCGTTGTTGCGGATAAACCCCTCGACCGCGCCGTCAAACACCAGCCAACCGCGCAGCAGAAGAGCTTTCGGCGAACGCCTCGATTCGATATCGAGAGCTTCCTGCGAAACCCAGGCCGGCGGACGCAGCGCTTCGAGGAGCCCGCGTTTTTCGAAGGACGTCATGCGCACGGGCACCCTCGCCGGGAATTCCTCTCTCTGGGATTCTCATGGCTTGGATTGAGCCGAGTCAAGCGCGCCGCGGACATATCTGGTCACGCGGCGAAGTCACGACAAAGAATGAAAATCACGCGCGCCGACTAATTCGAGCGAGCGAACACTTGAGCGGCGGGGGTCGCACGCATTACTCTCGTATGACATTTGCGATGCTGACAATCGGACTTACTGGCGGAATCGGCTCCGGCAAGAGCACGGTGGCAAGGATGCTTGCGGAAATGGGCGCGCCCGTGCTCGACGCCGACAAGGTGGGCCATTCGATCTATGCGCCCGGCCAACCGGCCTATAACGACGTGATTAAGGCCTTCGGCAGGGAAATCCTCGCGCCCGACGGCGCGATCGATCGCAAAAAGCTCGGGCCGATCGTCTTTGCCGATCCGGCGGCGCTGAAACGCCTCAACGGGATCGTGCATCCGAAGATGTTCCATCGGATGGGCGAGATGGTGCGCGAGATGCGCGAGCGCGGCGAGCGCAAGCCGATCGTTATCGAGGCGGCCATCCTGATTGAGGCCAACTGGCAACCGCTATTCGAGGAGATCTGGCTCGTCACCGCTTCGCGCGAACGGGTTATCGAGCGTATCGAGCGCGACCGCGGAATGAAACCGGAGCAGACCGCGGCGCGAATCAAGGCGCAGCTTTCAGACGAGGAACGGCGCCGTCATGCGACGCTCGTGATCGAGAACAATGGCACTGTCGAGGAGTTGCGCGAGCAGGTATCGAAACTCTGGCGCGCGACGCTCGAACGAAACGGCTAAGCCCCGATCCATAATCGTACTGCACGCCGCCTGAGCCGAGCGCGTCCCGCGGCAATCGGCTCGCGTGCTAGACTTTCTCTCAATCCGGAGGGAGCGCGATGAAGATTCTCGTGATGGGAGCGGGGGCGGTCGGAGCGTACTTCGGCGCGAGGCTCGTGCAGGCCGGCGAGGACGTATATTTCTGCGCGCGTGGCGAAAACCTCGCCGCACTTCGCGAGCGCGGGCTCGAAATCAAGAGCTTCAAGGGCGACGTGACGCTGGCCGTACGCGCGACCGACCGTCCCGATGAATTCGCTTCCTACGATCTGATTCTCTTCTGCGTAAAGTCGTACGACACGATACCCGCCGCTCGCTCGCTCGCCGGATGCCTAAAGCCCGACGGCGTCGTCATGACGATCCAGAACGGGGTCGAGAATGAAGACGCGCTCGCGGCCGTGTTTCCCCGAAGCGCCGTGATGGGCGGCAACGCGCGCGTCGGCGCGGAACTGGTCGCGCCGGGAAAGCTGGTGCACACCGCCGCCGGGATCATCGAATTCGGCGAACTCGACGGTAGCGAATCGCCACGCGCGCTCGAATTTGCCGAGATGTTTCGCCGGGCCGGCATCCTGGGCGAATTGACGCACGACCTCAAGACGATCCGATGGTACAAGTTGATGGGAAACAACGGTACGAACACGGTGTCGGCATTGGGGCGATGCACCCTTGGCGAATCCCTCAACGATCCCGATGGGCGTGCCCTGATGCGCCGTCTGATGCTTGAAGTTATCGCCGTCGGACGCGCCGAGGGTGCAGCGATGAGTGAACAGGATGCCGACCGCCATATCGAGCAAATCGGCAGGCATCCCAACGTGAATGCCATCAAGCCTTCGACGCTGCAGGACGTGGAGCGCGGAAAGCGCCTTGAATACGACGCGATTTGCGGCGCGGTGATACGCGCGGCGCGCCGGCACGGAATCGACGTTCCCGCCACCGAGACCGTGAACGCGCTTCTGAAGCTCCTCGACGCGGGCCGCGCCCGCCCGTAAGAGCAAAAAAAAGACCGGCAAAGCCGCGGCTTCGCCGGTCTTCGTAACGGTAACGATTGCTGCTTACGGAGTCGGAAGAACGAAGTACCGCACGCCGTTCTGATTATCGCATCCAAGCGTCGTGCTGGTTCCCGCGCAGGTTCCGGCCGGCAACGCGGTGCTGATCCCGCTCGGATTCTTCTGGAACGCTTTAAGGTCCACCTGCGCCAGCCATTGGAAGCCGGAATAGCGGTCCACGATATAACCCCGGTTATGTTGCACGTCGACCGTGGTGTAGTAAGGATACGCCTCGGCCTCGAAGGGGTTGCCGTCGGGTGTGTTGGGAAGCGTTGAGGTAACCGCCGAGACCATCGAAGAATCAATTTGGGTTACCGCCTTCTTCGGCAGTGATACCAAGGCAATGTCAGCGCTGCCTTCGCCGGTCAAAAACGCCTGGTGAGTCGCCGGATTCACCGCAACGCCGGGGTCAGCCACAGTCACGGCGACGCTAACCGAGTTGGGCGGCGTGCCGCCCTCGTCGAGCGTGCAGCCGGGCGCCGTGCCAGAGAAGGCCGAGCCATTGAGATTCACGACCACCGCATTGTTACCACTGTAGTCTCCGACCACGACGATATTGGTGTCCGGGTCGAAGGAAGACGCGTCAGAGTCGGACTGGCTGTTTATATTGGTGTCGCTGAGCGTGCACGAAGCCTGGGCGGCCACGTTGGTTGCCACGAGGGGAGGATCCAGATCGTCATCCGGGGCAATTATCACGCCGGTTTTGGGGTTCAACGCGAACGCATCCGCTCCGTTTGTGTCGGTTGTTCCCGGGGTTGCCTGGATGATTGGGCCGAAGGTCTTCGAAGCCACATCGAATACGCTGAAACCCGTGCAGGTGCCGGCTGACGGACAAGTGCTTGCATCGGTGGTTGAAGCGATCGCCGTTCCGTTTTTCCGATCCAACACGATCTGCCCCAAACGGCCGGTGTCGCTGCCGGCAGGGAAGGCAATCGGCGCGCCCGCAGTTAGCAGCTTCTTCTTGGTATCACTGATGATATCCAGGAATCCCCCGTGGCCGTTGTTTCCGCTCACGACGTAGACGCGGCCGTTGGCCGGGTCCACAGCCACTCCGCTCGGATAGTCCGCGTGACCGAGGTCGACCATGTCCACGTCCGGATTTTTTTTATTCGGGTCCACACCGACATTGATGACTGCCACCACGCCGTTGCCGCTCGTGCCGCTCAAAGAGCCCATGGCGACGAGTGCGAGGTTGCGCGAACCATCGACCGCGACGCCACTCGAACCGGTGGCGACGGTGTTGGGCGACACCGATGAGCCGCCGTTGTTGTTATTGCCACATCCGGCCGCAGTGACCACGAGTAACAGGCTCAGGACAAAAGATATTGATTCAAGCTTATGAACGCGCACTCCATTTTCCTCCCATGGGTTTGTGCGGCAGCGAGCAATAGCAGAACAAGCGGAGTTAGTGCAAATAAGACGAAATAACTGCCAAATTGCCGCAAGCGGTGAAAACAGGTCCGAACGGAAAACGGCGCAAAAAGAATGACGGGCGTGTGTCGAGGAAGGAGGGCGCCGCGCGGGCGAATTCTAATGCTCTTCGGCGAACTTGATTGAGGTAGGCAGCCGGGGCATGGCTGAGAGCATCCATGCCCTGCTGCTTTCAGTTCTGGAAGGCTAGCGTTTCTCGTACTGGCGGTTTCCGAACAGGTTGTTCCAGGATTCCTTGTCCGGTTGCTGCTGTTGCTGGCGCTTGCGCATCTCCTCCAGCACCTCGCGCATCACGGCAACTCCGCGCTGAACGGCGGGCCGCGCGCTTATCGCCTCATGCCATCGCTTCAGATTTTGGAAATCCTCGAGCGCCTGTCCCTGCCATTGCGGCAGGATCCACGGGAAGGTTGCGATATCGGCTATCGAGTAGTCGCCAGCGAGATACTCGGCCTCGCCGAGCCGCTTGTCGATCACGTTGTAGATGCGATGCGCTTCGTTGGTGTAGCGGTCGATCGCATACTGGATTTTCTCGGGCGCGTAGCGGCGGAAATGATGCGTCTGGCCGAGCATCGGGCCGACGCTCGCCATCTGGAACATCAACCACTGGATGACGTCGTACTTGCCGCGCGTATCGGCAGGCATCAGCTTGCCGCTCTTCTCGGCGAGATAGAGCAGGATCGCGCCCGACTCGAAAATCGCGATCGGCTTGCCGCCGGGACCGTCACGGTCGACCATCGCGGGAATTTTGTTGTTGGGGCTTATCTTCAGGAACTCCGGTTTGAACTGATCGCCCTTGCCGATATTGATCGGGATCGTGTTGTACGGGAGCCCGAGTTCCTCGAGCATGATAGTGACTTTGTATCCGTTTGGCGTGACCCAGAAGTAAACGTCGATCATCAGGGAACTCCGAGTTGGTATTTAGCGACGTGCCGCATGCGCAATTTGCGTCATCGACTTTGCGCGCGCGATACGGCGAAGGCAAGCCGAAAAAAATCGAAGCCGCCGAGAGCGCGGGCGCTGCGGCGCTACGTGGGCATCGCAGCCGCGTCGCCCTTGCGCACGCCCATCAGATAGGCCTCGATGAACGGATCGATTGCGCCGTCGAGGACGGCGTCGGTGTTGCCGATCTCGACGCCGGTGCGATGGTCCTTGACCATGCGATAGGGCTGGAGCACGTAGGAGCGGATCTGGCTACCCCACGCGATCTCCTTTTTTTCCTTGCTGAACTGCTCGAACTGCTCGCGCTTCTTGCGTTCCTCTAGTTCGAACAGGCGCGCCTTCAGGATCTTGAGCGCCATTGCGCGGTTCTTATGCTGCGAGCGCTCGTTCTGGCAGCTAACGACGATCCCGCTCGGGATATGCGTCATGCGCACGGCGGAATCGGTCTTGTTGACGTGCTGGCCGCCCGCGCCGCTTGCGCGGAAGGTATCGACCCTGAGGTCGGCGGGATTAATCACGACCTCGATCTTTTCATCGATCGCGGGGAACACGAATACCGAGGCGAACGAAGTATGCCGCCGCGCGTTCGCGTCGTATGGCGAGATTCGCACCAGGCGATGGATTCCAGCTTCGGCGCGCAGGTAGCCGTATGCGAAC
>JAKAVX010000041.1:0-10414 GCA_021827465.1 Deltaproteobacteria bacterium
CAGCCGATGCGAGCCGCATTTTAGAGCGGAGATTGCAGGAACTCGGTACCGGGGAACCACTCTTTTCGACCGACAAGCGAAGCGTGATGCGGATTGAGACGATCTCGGCACTAGTGACGGAGCTCGCCGCGGAGATGGTCAAGGCGGATGAGGCGCGTGAGGCGTTCCAGCTGCGCGATGTGCGGCGGACAGTGGAAACAATGCTTGCCGGGCTACGGGTCTCGCGCGACGTGCGCGCGCAGCTGCAATCCCATGGACTCGGCGGCGTTCAGCAACGCCACTATGATCGCCACGATTACATGCTCGAGAAGCGGCATGCCCTTGTGAAATGGGCTCGCCACCTCGAGCGGCTGCAGGAGGGCAAGTACGGCGACGTCGTGAAGCTGCCGAAGGCGCGTGCAAGGCGGAATGCGGGTAAGTCAGGCGATTATTGATAGGGCACGTCGGTATGGGGCTTAGCAGGCAGAACGCTACCTTCACACGGTAGGGACCACTGATTCGATCCCAGTACCACCCACCGTAAAATCAAGTACCCCGCTCTCGCGATCAAAGCGTGCAGGGAGATAATGAGCCGCGCTGAAATAGAACTTGCGGGTGAAGTCGCGTCACCGAACTACAGCAAGCAGGAGGAGCCAAACAACCACAACTACACCGATCACTAGCGCGCCAACGACGGGAATGAGGCCCTCGCCCTCGATTTCGATCATCCAGGGGATTCGGATCTTCACCCGATTGACATCGAAATTGAGCATTCGACGCGGTTTAGGCATCGTCGATTGCCTCAGCCTCCTTGCGCGACCGTGCGATTCTCCGCTCCGCATCGGCTCGGAGCAGATCGTAGAGTTCGTAGGCGGGTGACAGCCGGGGCAGCCGAGCCAACAACGCAAGCGAAGCCTCTCGGCACTTCAAGTCACTCGGGAAAGGCTCTCCAGGACGGCCGCCGCGAACCCCTGAACTCGCCGATTCGTATAGAGCATCCATGGCCCTGTGGCGTACTGGTTCGCCGGCGCATTCGCAAGCATCGAGAAAGCTCACCACCATCTCGTGATGGTCGAATACGAAGTCGGGTTCGGCGTGGGCCAAAATACTAGCAATCCAGCGTAGACTGCGCGGCTCTGCCGCCGCGATCTTCGCGCTCAGGAAATCCAGCACAGCCTCGTCGATAGGTAGAAACATACCTTCGAATAGCGCCGAGGCATGGTGTTCCCAGCGCAAGTCCTCGGGATCCCGCGCTATCATCCACTGCCAGACTGCCTCCAGAACCTCGGCATAGTGCGGCGATTCCTTGAAACGCAGCGGCACCTGTACCCACGGACCGTAATTGATTGGGCGAAAACGCGAAAGTGCTTCATCCGAAGCTGCCGCATGCTCGACGCGCGTCAGGAAAAATGTGGCAGTGAGCTCCGGAAATTGGAGGGAGAGTTGTGAGAGTAGGGTTTCGATCCAATGGCCATGGAGCTCGGGAATCCCTTTGATCTCGCCAAGAATATATCGAACGTCATCCTCATCGAGGGTCGAAATTATGTCGGGATTAGACCCGTGCAGCATCATGAATGCCTCGTCAGCTAGACCGGCATTGAGCTTCAGGTTGGCGTGCCGCAACAGGTCGAGCGCGACCCGCCAACTGTTGCGGGCAAGCGCGCTGATTACACCAAGCCCGCTCGACACCACCTGCACATCGGATGACGACAGTACCCGCTTGATGATCTCGGCATCCGCCGGCACCAACGTACCATCGGTTAGAAGAGGGGGATTGCTAAATGCTCGACCGACAGCGCACTGGAACGAAACCGTTCCAGTGTCGAGCAAGCGGCGTGCGCAACGTCGGGCCTCATCCGGCGCGGACTGAAGTACCTGAAAAAGCGCGGCGTCGAGATAAGCATTGAGTCGCGTGTCGGAGCCAGCGCCGGCTTCTTCGACGACAAGGCATGCAAGATCTAAGCGTTTGCGAAGGATTTCGCGGATCAATGCATGGCTGGAATTGTTTTTGGCGAGTCCGACTTCCGCCGTACATGCAAGCGCGTCTTCGAGAGTTTGCCGCAGCGACGCCGCTTCAGGATGGGCCGCGGATAGAGCGTTTACCAGATCGGCAACCCAGGTATTGATTCGGCTTTGCCAAGTGCTCGCATCCATGCGGCCCAGGAAGACTCTGCCGAATCCGTCCGATAGCGCCGCGAGTAATCGAAACTCTAGATCATCCGGCAGCGCCGCCAATAGCGAACGCGCGGCAATGGCGGTTTCGTTGCCGGCGTGATGTGCATGCCAAGCGACGGCGTGTGCGATCGCCACTTTTGTCACACGGTCGAGATTGTCAGATTCCACGAGCCTGCACAGGCGAGTCAGGGTCTCCCGGAATTCGGTGGTATAGCGCTTCAGCATGGATTCTGAAATGCGGGCCCCAAACGGAGCCATGGGGTAGCGCAAGGCATCTTCGAGGAACGCCGCCGCGCATCCAGCGGCACGAAGGGACGGGCCAGAAAGAAATGCGATTGCGCGATCAACCACGCGAGCGCGGAGAGGCGCAATGACGTCATAGTTCACGCTGAACGGCTTGAAGGTGACGGTCCGATTATCGCTCGTAGTGGTGTGTCCCGCGCCGCTCAAAATGCCCTTCAGAAAATCGAAGGGCGAATGGAGAGTACTAAAGGCGTCCGAGCGATCCAGCAGGGAGAGCCCGAAATCCACAAGCGCCTCATTGAAATCGACTGGCTTGCCGGGCTCAACGGCGCAAAGCTGTCGCAGTGTGCGTATCGGGTGATTGGGAAAGCGACCCTGATCGCGATCATCGGCGCGGCCCATCTCCCATAGGAGGCTGCAGGCATCCCGCACATGATCTAAGTGGTAAGTCGTGTTGTGCACGATCTTGACGAGATCGTCTGGGCGAACACCGGCGCGCCATTGCTGCGTTACGAAGTCCAGTGCCTGACGCGGTTGATATATGGCCGCTGCCGCCGCCGCCTCCAGTGCAGGGTCGTTATAGTCGCCGGAGACTTTGAGCGCGCGCCACAGATGCGCTAGCAGATGACTCTTTGCTGGATCACTGCTTGCGCGCTGCCAATCAAGACGGCCGAGATTGACGAGGACATTTCCAAGCAGCGGAGGTGCTGCAGCGGCGAATACCTGGTTGGCAAAGCTGTCGAGACGTTCGTCGGCGCCGATGCAGGTCTGCTCGATGATATAATCGCCCAGCAGATCGGGCATGAGGCGATACTGCGCCCCGCGCCGATACAGGATGCCGCCTTCGATCAGCGTGCGCAGCGTTGCGGACGCCTTGTCGCGCGGCACGCCCGCGATGTTGGTGGCCAACTCCAAGAACGCCGCATCCTCGATCGAAAAGGGTTGGACGAGAGAGACCAGCCTCAAAATATCTCTGAAGGTCTTCTGCTCGCTCGGGGGCGCGAGTTCGCCGGTGATGATCTCGGCAAATTTGCCGAGAATAGTATCCCGAAATGCATCGGCATTTTGTGCGACGATCAGCGGCAGATTTTCCTCGACGGTGATGCGGCAGGCCAGCACCGTGACCAACGGACAATCGCGCGTTGCGAGCGCGATTGGCTCGGCAAATTCTGGCGCGCCGCCGAAGCGAGCAAGAACTTCGGCCGCAAGCTTAGTCGTCTCATCTAACTTTAGAGGGTCGAGTTTCACTTCGGCGATGGCGCCCCCTCGCGCGAATTCGCCTGCCTGGCCACGCAACCGCGCCCTTGCATAGGGGCGCGCGGCCAGCAGGAGGCGAATATCGCGACCGGGATGCGCGGCATACGCAAACAGTCCGCGCAGGTCACTGCGCTCGTGCGCGTCGTCGACGATCACAATCACGGGTCCATCGCCTAGCTTTTCTAGGGCGGCGGCGTCGAGAACTCCGGTAGGCGAGAGGAAGAGTGATTCAGGTCCATTGTGCGTCTTGAGTGTCTCCACAATGGATTTAAGCATGCGCGATTTGCCGCTGCCACCAGCTCCCAATAAGAGGACAATGCGGTTGGTATCGCCACCGCGTAAGCCTTGTGCAATGGCATCGAGGTCATCGTCGCGGCCTACCAAGTCCCAGTCGTGGCTGAAGGTGGCGTGCGTTCCTCCGAAGGGCGCGAAGAACTCGTCGGCCGTTTGCCAAGAACCAGGATTGGGTTCACCCAGAAGGGCATAGCGCTGGCCAGGAAAATATTTGTCGACGAGCTTGCGACGAGCCTGTGGTGTTAGATCGCGGATTAAGCGTGAGATTTCGTCCTTATCCCAAAGAGTCCAATCAGGAAAAGCGCGCAGCGCCTCAGCCGTCTGCGGGCTCGCGACACGGCTGAGCACCAGAGTTTTCCGATTAGCCTGCACAACATGCGCCCGGACCGCTTTGCGCACATCGGCTGGACCAAAGCGCCGCACACGTTTGCACTGGAAACTGTATCGGCGGCCATCAGCGAAGAGGGCTAGCACATCAGTGCCGCCTTGGTTATGCCCGGTCTTGCCCGCAGCGCGCACTTCACCTGCATCGGGATGGAGCGCCCGCACGAGATCTTCTGTTAAGCGCTGGAATGTCTCCGGCGGAAGGGCGTCTACGGGAATTGGCTGGTCGTGGCTAAGAGTGACCGTGGCGGGAAGCGCTTCAGCAGGGGGGGCATGACCGGCGCTCGTCCGTAGTGCCTCTTCCTTTTCACCCAAAGCCAAGGCCAGTGCGGGGATCTGACTGAGGCGCGGCCGAGAGCGGCCGGCCTCCCACCGGCTAATATCCTGTTGAGCCCTACCCAGTAGCCGGCCTAGTTCTCCCTGTTCCAGACCCTTCCGCTTACGAGCAGCAACTAAGAGTTCACCAAACTTTTTATATCGTGCAGTCAAAGTTCGCACACTCTAAAGTGTGTGCGAACATCTTGCAAGGAGTTCTGTGACCGCCCGCTAGTGACCATGCAGCTTGGCAGGGACTTTCTCGTGGCGGTGGTGGTGCTCGCGCCAAGTGGCCGTGTCCCTGGTGGCAATAGATTGCGCGGCGCTCACGCACTGCTCTCTCGCCCTTTCACGGCGGTAACATGGGTTCGAATCCCCTTGTTGACGCCATTGTAATCAATAACTTAGGATCGCCGCCGAGTTACCGCCCCGTTCATGGGGAACGCATGGGGAAAACCTCGTGCCGTAATCGGCTCTCGACTGCCTCCCGCGTCTTGCTCCCATGCGGCGTCCCGAAAGCGCCGCCCGACCGGCTCGAACCGGCCGGACGGCATGCGCACCATCACCCGATCGGAGGCAATCATGCCCAAGTCCCAGAATAGCGCGCCCGCTGCGGCGCCGGCCCTGTTTGACCTTCACACCGCCTTGACCACCGAGTGCACTGGCCTGCGGCTCATCCGGAATACTCTCGCGGGCTACGTGGACGTACAGATCGGCGAGCCCGTCGACGCCGAGATGGCCAACGACCTCGGCGCTGCCACAACGCAACTGCGCCTCGTCATGGAACGCATCGAGCGGCTCGCGGACAGATTGGATGAACTCGACGTCCACATGGACCTGCGACCCAGGGTCGTAGCGCTGGCCGGGGGGGGGGGGGCGCCAATGAACGCCGCGGTAGCCTCGGGCGCCATCGCGCGGGCGCTCGAGCCGCTTGGCAGGCGAGGTGCGGTGTGATCGCTCGCACACTGCGGCGCCTCGCCGTCATCTGGATCGTCATCGTCTGTTGGATGCGCGGCGATCCTGAACGCCAACGTGCCGGGCATCATGGCCCACGGCGGATGGGGCGCGGTCGCGCTCGGTGCGCTGCTGCCGGCCGGCCTCGCGTTCGCGCTCGCGTGGGTGTTCGCACCGCGCCGGTAGGGATCTGGCAGGACGCCACGAAGGCGCCGCCTTCGGGCGGCGTTTCCGTCTAGTAGTAGCGCTACAGCCCCAGGTTCTGGAGAGCCGTCGCTCTTCGATGCTGGGTCAGAACGTACGAGGCAGGAATAAGGCGATCAAAGTACATGTAACTATCTGATATATATATATTAACTAATTACGGTGACGCGAATGGGTATCAACTGTAAAATTGCCACGTGTAGTCATTGCGAGAAGCGCGTCACTAGAGCCACGTTGACTATTCGGACTTCGCCCGGCTAAGGTGCGCTGAATTACAGGAGCCGCGACCATGAAGATGGGTGCTAAGAACTAGGTGATCTCTTGATCTTGGGTCCACGGGGACGATAACCGTGGGCGAAAAGGAGAGACTGGCCGTGGATAAGAAGACCGAGGAAGCACTCGGCTTAATTCTTGCGATCATCGGGCTCGTCGCCTCAATTGCGGCGCTCGCGGCTGGGCTGCCGGAGCACGCTGCGGGGGCAATAGTAGGCGCGTGCGGTGGCATTGCTGGAATCGCGATAGGGGTGTGGTTGGTAAAACGCGCTCGATCGTTACCACCGTTCTCTCTCAAATACGTTAAGTCGACATTCAACATCACAAAATCTGATGGATCGGAATGCCGAACCTCAAAGGAAATTCGGTTTCGCTGTAACTTTCGCGACCAGCGGGATTTTGTTCAGCGGCACATCTACGCGGACGGCGCAGTTGCTGAGTTTAACTGGGACGGGGAAGGAACTCTCAAGAACGTAGTCGAAAAGGAAGCTGCCGAACACATTGTCACGATCGTGCGGCTTCCGTCATGGCCTTGCGACAGAGATTGCAAGGGCATTTTGACGTATTCGATCAAAGATACGTTCCCGAGCAAGACAGAGTGGGTTGCATGCGTGTGTGATCGCTCCGCGATGGGAACAGTCGAACTAGAAGTCCAGCTTCCCAAAGAACGAGCCTGCAAAAAAGCGTGGGCCATTAAGCAGTCATTCGACGGCGATGCTAAGGAACTCGCTGCTCCAACAATTTTAGATCAGTCAACAAAACTCCACAAAATTTTCAAGCGTCCCAAACCCGGGTACGAATACCGCATATACTGGGAATGGTAAAACTAACAAAGAATCGAATTGACGCGCCGCTAGACTAAGCGGCCGTTTTCAAGGCAAGCACTAAGGTATAGGGAGCCACATAAGAAACGCTGCCTGCCTGTGGGAGGCGCTTAATGGCGGCATTCCCTCCCGTGGTACGCTGGTGGCCGTCAACTCAGCAGCACCAGCGAAAAAGGGGGGGCATGCCTACGAACCTTCAACAGCGTCCGTACATAACAACCGAGGAGTTTGAGGCCGTCATTAACGCAATTGTCGTCGGCCTCGCGCGGGTCGCCATTTCAACCTGCCACGGATACCAGGATCGGGAACGGCTTGCCGCCGATTTGGAGCGGGACATCGAAAGAACGAAGACGGAGGGTGCCGAACGGATTGCGGTGGCATCGGTTCTGGACCTCCTTGCGACATCCGTGCGAGAGGGCACCGTGCCCAACCCCGATTGGAAAGGACCGTAGCCTAACGTGCTGGAGGTAGCCAATTCACTTGAATCGCCCAGTGATGGCGCGTGATCGGATGCCAGAGGTAGACTATGCCAGCGACCAGAGAATGTCGCTAGGGAGGGTCTATGCAACGCAAGTCACTGGCCACGGCGATTTGCCTAGGTGCGCTATGCACTTTGTCATTCATAGCTACGGCTGTCGCAGTTCCGAATCGGCCAGCTGCCGCCCGTCATTTGACTGCTCACGACTCATGGTTCCAATCGCTTGAACCACTGCCGAATGGGGGCTGGAAGTACTTCACTAGCGCTGGATCGGCAGGGCACGATGTTGTTGTCTTCGTGTCGACCCATGATGTTCTGGTCCAAGGGACACTCGTTACCGCTTGGTTTCGATGGGAATATGAGACAGCGCAGTTAAATGGGTACACAGCTTACAAGAGCGCTGCAGAACGTGTAGAGATTGATTGCACCAGTGATGCAATGCGCGATCTCGCGACTACATACTATTCTCGGAACAACTTCGAGGGAGCGAGTGCCTCCCAAATGACTCCGGCTACGATCGCTGAGTGGTCGCCTTCAGTTCCAGGTACCATCGGTGAGCAAATGGTGAATTGGGGGTGCGCGCAAACGCGTGCTCGTCATCATTGAGAGAGGCTGTGGCCATCTGGAGTGTTGGGAGGCGGAGCATTGAGTTGCTCTTTCAAGTCTGGAACCGATTCCTGAGCGATGCTTGCCCAATAGCGACCAAGATACTTCTCGATATCGTCGACCTGCTGCTGAATTTCGCCAACGTCCACGGCGTGCGCCGCCCATTTTCCGTCGACTTTCTCGAGCGCCTGGATCTGCATGTCGCCTCCCACACCGCCGGGACTAAGCAATACCACATGCCGCAAGGTCCACGCGACTAGCAATCGACCCTCGCTGAGCTTTGGGATGACGTCATTTCCAAAGAGTATCCGCTTTACGTGCGCGATGAATGGGTCGGCCATAATTTGACCTCCGCCCATGGTTACATAGGGCCGCGTTTTTTGCCGCCCGTCTGTGCTGGTTTCTCCCTTCAGCTCCGGATGGAACTGCAAATGATCGAACTCAACGAGGTGTGCACTGTTGCCGCATACAAACGCCATGAGCGCGCCGAGGCCAATGCCGAATTGCAGGTGCTGCTGCTGTGGGGAAAGAGTCTTCCGAAAGTTCTCGAGTGCCCGACGCGAAACTTCAGTCGCGTAGACAATCGGCGAGCCGGTCTTGTATTTCCGCAACTCCTGCCCTTGCAACATGGTTTCCAGCTCATGTCGGAATCGTTGGGCGAGACCAATGGGGCCCGTTGTCGCGGAGATAATCTCATTGAAGTGTGTTTCGACCTTGATGACGCCCGTTTCTTCAACGGTGCGCTGCTGAAACCCAGCTTCTGTTGTCATTGCGCTGTCAGCGCCGATGAGAACGCCCTCCTGGCAGCAGATTCCTACGAGAACGGTCACACGTGCCGCTCTTTGAAAACACTATTCCGCTTCATGTCGGGAAATGATCTATAGATTGCAGTGACCAGCTCGCTGAAACCAAGGCGCGTTACGATGTTGCTGATCTGCCTAATAACAGCAGCCGATTGAGGCGGCATCCTGGTGAGTAGCTGGCGCCCTAGTTCAAGGCCCTTTTCCGTGGCGCGGTATGTCCTGTAATGGTCGCCCGCATCCTGCATGATGGTAATTAGGCCTGCTTTTTCGAGCGCGTCTGCATCTGCGTATACGTTCTTGTCGAACGGCCCATAATCGTAGGGCTCGAACGCATACCGTTTCTCGAAAAGGCGCGGCAGTTTGTAATCAATCAAGAAAAGCGTCTTCTGCAAGTGAACGGGATAGAACGATTTTTGCTCTGGGGCTGCGAGAGCTGCCAGAAGCACATCTGTACGCTTCATTGATGTGAAGTCCCCACTTCGTAGCAAAAATTTTAACACATTGGCCCGCACATCTCCGCACATGCAACTCTCATGCCGGGGGATACCGCTGATTGCACCAATATGGGCGAGCCAAGTCTGTAACGTGACGCGCGTCAAGCGTAGCAATCGCGAGCGCCACGGACCCATCAAGGTTTCGCCATTTGGTACCGCTTTTGGGCCAGCCTTTGGAGCCGGCGCTGTCACCGCGTCCCCGAGAGCGCGTGCCCGAGCCCTCGCGGAATCACGAACGCGGCCGGCCGGCTGACTGCAACTTGCGCAGGCCCACCGAGCCGCCGCAGCAGCGCGGCGACTCCCTGTGCTCCGGGCTCCTCCGCGCCCACGATGCGGTTATGGGCGCGGGGTCGAGGAGTGCCGAGAGCAGCGTGCGCTGCAGCGCCTCGCTCGCATCCGGTGCGCGCGCCAGGGCGGGCAGAACGTGAGCGAGCAACCCGGCGACGGGGTGCACATGGCTGGCCCCGTGCTTGAGAACCTCGGTCAGCAGTGAGCCGTCCTTCGAGGCTTGGTGCTTCAGCAGCGACGCCGTTTCGGATGAGCCATTGATCGAGCGCTGCAGGATCTTCGCGTTGTCGCGCACGCCCTGGACATAGCGGTCGAGCAGGTCTCGCTCGCCGGGAGTCAGAATCTCGCGCTCGATGGCCGCGTTGCCACTGCGCGCCCGCGCCAGCGCGTCAGCGTTCAGAAGCCGCTCGCCTGGCACCGACGCCCGGGTATTGGAAAGCAGCCGGTTGACGTAGTGATTGCGCATCAGCCGCCGCATCTGTTCGCGCTCGGCCGGGTCCTCGAACGCATCGAGCCCCGCTCGAGCACGCCCCGGGAGGATCGTTGCCTCGGTAAGAAAGCGCTGCGGCTCTTTGCGGCCTGACAGCCAGCGAGAGAGCCAGCTCCGCGCCTCGGTGTCCCGCGCGGTGCGTTGCGGAAGGCGCTCGCGGAAAGCCTTGTTTGCGGCCTTCGCCTCGCGCCAGAGATCGGCGGCGTCTGTGCCCTGCGCACGCGGCGCTAACTCGTCCGGTGATCTGAGAAGCACCACAGACGGCGGCTCACCCTCGGGCCTCACAGCCTCGGCGTGCGCGATCACCGAGTCCTATCCTTGGCGCAAGAGGTTCTCACTAGCTCTCGGGGAGA
>JAKAVX010000041.1:10424-11314 GCA_021827465.1 Deltaproteobacteria bacterium
CCCGGGCCGGCCGCCAATGGAGCCGTCCATGTCGAGATACCCGCCTGCCTCGGCCTCGCCGGGCGCGTAGAAGCGGGCGAACTCTGGGAGCTTGTCGGCCGTGAGCGCGTAGGGTTTGCGCAGCGTCACTCGGTATTCATGCACCGGCCCTGCGCCGCCCTCGAGACCCTGCGGGCCAATCTGTCGAGCGGCGTAGTCGGCCGCGGCGCCCCTGTCGGGTGTCGTCCAGAGCGCGCCGCCGTTCATGTGCCCGGGTGTCGCGCCGGGCCGTTCACCGCGGTACAGAGTGCGCGGTCCCTCGGCGATTGCGCGCAGCTCATTGTGTACGCGCGTCAGCGTCTCAGGGGCCTCGTCGGACCACCCATCGAGCACGGCCTGCGTGCGTGCCGGATCAATCTGCGCGGCTTGCTCGGCGAGTGCTGCAACTTTCCCGGCATCGGGCGGCTCGCGCATGGGTGGCGTCGCCGTGGCCGCTTCGTGGGCAAGTTCATCGCCCGCGCGGGTATTCGCGACGCTGTAAACCGGGCGCCCGCGCAGCTCGCTGTCTAGGGCGTTCAAGAGCGAGTTCGGATTGTAATTCCCGGCAGCATCCGTAACAGGATAGCCGGCCTGCGCCAACGCCTCGGCCGCCTGATCGAAGCCCATACCGCCCTGGCGGAACGCGCGCGGGATGCCGACGCGTGCGAGCCGGCCGCGCATATCGGCCGGGTCGAGCCCTTGCGCCGCGCCTTCCTCGAAGCTGAGACCCTTCGGCGACTTGGCGAGCCACTGCAGAATCGAGTCTTGCGTCGGGTCGCTCACAGCCATATTGCGCCCCGGCAGCGGGTTGCGCGCCGGGTCATACGTCAGCGCTCCCGGCTCGGCCTGATTCGCCAGCGGCGCATCCAGAT
>JAKAVX010000042.1 GCA_021827465.1 Deltaproteobacteria bacterium
CGGGCCGCGTTCGCCCCGTGTCCGTTCAGATCTTCGGTTCCGGGTCGCCCATGAGGTCGAGCGGGAATCGCACAAAGGTCTCGCTCATGCAGCACTTGCAGACGAAAAAGAATGTTTCCGGTTCGCCCGGCGGCCGGGTCAAATCGCTTACATTGGAGCCGCAGACCGGACAGTGCATCTCGGCTGCCTCGCAGGCGAGTATTCGGATGTCCTCGCCGTCGCCGGGCGTTGCTTCCGGGGTTTCCAGCAGCTCCTGGTCCGATTCATTTTTCGTCCGCATCAATTCTCCTTGTAAAGCCCCCGACTCCCTCGTGTCCACCGGTCGCCGATGCCGTGCACGGGGCTATTTCCCCGAGCCGTCATCGTTGCCGGATTCGGCGTCATTGCCGTTGGAGCCGTCGCCGCCGTTGCCGTCATCATCCTTTTCGGCCAGCGGCACGACCGCGCACACGCGCTCTCCTTCTTCGAGCTTGACCATGTGGACGCCCTGGGCGTTGCGTCCGGTTATCCTGACGCTTTTGACCCGAAGCCTGATCACCTTGCCGCGGTCGGTGATAAGCACGACCTGATCGTCCGATCCGACCTGGCGCACGCCGACGACTTTGCCGGTCTTGTCGGTGACGTTCATCGTGATGACGCCTTTGCCGCCGCGATGGGTCACCCGATACTCGGAGGCCGGGGTGCGCTTGCCGAAGCCAAGCTCGGAGACGGTCAGCAGGGTTTCGTCGTCGCGCACCGTCGCCATCGAGACCACGTCGTCCTCGATCAGGGTGACGGTGTTACCTTCCTTGACGGTGTGCGATTCGAGTTCCATCCCGATCACGCCCTGCGTGTCGCGGCCCATCGGGCGGACTTCGTCCTCGCTGAAGCGGATCGCCTGGCCTTCGCGCGAGGGGAGCACGACATGCTGATTGCCGTCGGTGATCCGGATGTCGACGACGGCGTCGCCCTCTTCGAGGTTGATCGCGATTATCCCCGTCGAGCGCACGTTGCCGAACTGGTCGAGCTCGGTTTTCTTCACGCGGCCGCGGCGCGTCGCGAAGAACACGTACTTGCCACCGGTCTCGCGCGGAATGGGGATAAAGGCAGAAAGCGTTTCGTCCTTGGCGAGATTCAGCAGGTTGGCGACCGAACGGCCGCGGGCGGTGCGTCCCGCCTCGGGCAGTTCGTAGGCCTTGAGCTCGTAAACCTTGCCCTTGTTGGTGAAGAACAGCAGCCGGTCATGGGTCGATACGCGTTCGAGGCTTTCGATAAAGTCCTCGTCGCCAGTCGTGGCGCCGAGCTTGCCGCGCCCGCCGCGCCGCTGGGTGCGGTAGACCGAGAGCGGAGTGCGCTTGATATAGCCGCCGTGGGTGACGGTGACGAGCACGTCCTCCTCGACGATGAGATCCTCGATGGAAAGCTCGCCCTCGTCCTCTACAATTTGCGTGCGGCGCGGATCGGCGAACTCCTTCTTGATGTCGCGCAGTTCCTCCTGGATGAGCTTCATCAGTTCCTTCTCGTCGGCGAGAATTTTCTGGAGCCGCGCGATCGTCTCGAGCGTCTCCTTGTGCTCCAGTTCGATCTTCTCGCGTTCGAGCGAGGTCAGGCGGCGAAGCGTGAGGTCGAGGATGGCTTGCGCCTGGAGCTGGGTGAGCCCGAACTGGCGCATCAGGCCGCTGCGCGCGGCCTCGGCGTCCTTTGAATTTCGAATCAGCTTGATTACCGCGTCGAGGTTCTTGAGCGCGACCAACAGGCCTTCGAGGATGTGCAACCGCGCCTCGGCCTGCTTGAGTTCGTAGCGCGAGCGGCGCGTGATGACGATTTTGCGATGCTGCAAAAATTCGAGCAGGATGTCGCGCAGGTTGAGCTCGCGGGGACGGCCCTCGTGAATCGAGAGCATGATCATCCCGTAGCTCTCCTGCATCTGCGTGTGCTTGTAGATCTGATTCAGCACGATTCGCGGCTCGGCGTCGCGCTTGAGCTCGATCGCGATCCGCATGCCGTCGCGGTCGGATTCGTCGCGAAGGTCGCTGATCCCCTCGATACGCTTGTCGTTGACCAGCTCCGCGATCCGCTCGATAAGGCGCGACTTGTTAACCTGGTAGGGAATCTCGCGCACGATAATCGACGAGCGGCCGCTTCGCTTGTCGGTCTCGATCCCCGCCAGCGCGCGCATCGTCAGGATTCCGCGCCCGGCAAGATAAGCGTCGCGCACCGCCTTGCGGCCGAGCAGCAGTCCGCCGGTCGGAAAGTCGGGGCCCGGGATTATGTCGAGGATTTTCGCGAGTGAAAGATCGGGATTATCGATCAGCTTGAGCAGCGCGTCGCAAACCTCGCCCAGGTTGTGCGGCGGGATGTTGGTCGCCATCCCGACCGCGATACCGTCGGCGCCGTTGATGAGCAGGTTCGGAATCTGCGCGGGCAGAATTTCGGGCTCTTCGCCCGAGCCGTCGAAGTTGGGAACGAAATCAACCGTGTCCTTGTCGATATCGGCCAGCATCCGCTCGGCAAGCCGGGTCAGACGCGCCTCGGTGTATCGATAGGCGGCCGGCGGATCGCCGTCTATGGAGCCGAAGTTGCCCTGGCCGTCGATCAGCGGGTAGCGCATGCTGAACGGCTGCGCCATCCGGACCAGCGAATCGTACACGGCCATGTCGCCGTGCGGATGGTAGCGCTTGAGAACCTCGCCGACGACGCCCGCGCATTTGGAATGGCGGCGGTTGGCGAGCAGTCCTTCGCGGAACATCGCGTACAGGATGCGCCGATGGACGGGCTTCAGCCCGTCGCGCAGCATCGGAAGCGCGCGTCCGATATTCACCGACATCGCGTAGTCCAGATAGGACTGCCGCATGTCGTCTTCGATACTCAGAAGCGAGGGTTCGTTATGAGTCGGTTCGTTGCCGTTCGTTTCAGCCATTTACTGACTATCTCTGCTTGGCGATTTCGTCGGTCTTCTTCCGATGAGCCGCTCTGCTTGGGACATGGAGAGAACCGGCCGGCGTGAGATCGCAGGCTTTGCCGCGGCCGCCATCTAAATATCCAGGTTCCTGACGTCGAGGGCGTTCTCCTCGATGAATTTGCGCCGCGGCTCGACCTGGTCACCCATCAGCTTGGAGAACATCTCCTCGGCCCCCTCCATCGAGCCGATCTGCACCTTGAGCAGCGAGCGCGTCTCCGGGTTCATCGTGGTGTCCCAGAGCTGCACCGGGTTCATCTCGCCAAGACCTTTGTAGCGCTGAATCTCGACGCCCTTCTGGCCGGCTTCGACTACCGCCTCGGCGACAGCCTTGAGCGTTTCAACGGTACGCTCCTCGTCGCCCGCCTTTATCTTGAGCGGACTCTTGATCGCCTCGATCTCAGGCAAGAGCCGGCGAATCTCGCGCATCTCGCCACAATGGAAGAGCGTCTGATCGACGACGGTCGGCGCGGTCGCGCCGTTGGTGCTGTGCGAGAAAACCGCCTTGAAGTGCGTGCCGTTGTCGGCCTCGATTTTATAGACCAGATTGTCGTCGCGGATCGCCTTGCGAAGCGCCTCGGCCATCTCCTTGGCCGCCTGCTCCGATTCGAAACTCTCTTCGGCGACTTTCTTTTCGTTGGCAAGCCGGGCCAGCGCGGCCGCGATCGGCCGTTCTTTGGAGCGGCGCTCGAGTTGCTCGAACATACGCTCGTGATGGAGCGCCTTGCGTACCAGGGCCTTCAGCGCCGAGCCCTTGAATTCGCGCGCGTCCTTGCCTTTGCCGGCCTCCAGCGTGAGCGCTTCGGCGCCGAGGTCGGTCAGATAGTCCTCGAGCGCGCCTTCGTCCTTTACGTAACGCTCCTGCTTGCCCTTCTTCACGCGGAAAAGCGGCGGCTGCGCGACGTACAGGTAGCCGTTTTCGATCACCTCGATAAACTGACGGAAATAGAAAGTGAGCAGCAGGGTCCGGATATGCGAGCCGTCGACGTCGGCGTCGGTCATGATGATGATCTTGTGGTAGCGAAGCTTGGCGAGATCCTTGTCCTCGCCGATACCCATCCCGAGCGCGGTGATCAATGTTCTCAGTTCCGCGGAGGACAGCATCTTGTCGATCCGCGCGCGTTCCACGTTCAGGATTTTGCCGCGAAGCGGCAGGATTGCCTGGGTCCTGCGGTTGCGCCCTTCCTTGGCGGTGCCACCTGCGGATTGGCCCTCGACGATGAACAATTCGCTTTGCGCGGGGTCGCGCTCCTGGCAGTCGGCGAGTTTTCCCGGCAGCGAGCCGGAATCGAGCGCGCCCTTGCGGCGCACCAGATCTTTCGCGCGCCGCGCCGCTTCGCGTGCGGTGGCGGCCTCGATTGCGCGGCCCACGATTCGCTTGGCGACCGAAGGATTCTTCTCGAAATACTCGCCAAGCTTTTCGTTGACCAGCGCCGTAACCAGGCCTTCGACCTCCGAGTTGCCAAGCTTGGTCTTGGTCTGTCCTTCGAACTGCGGTTCGGAGATCTTCACGCTGATGACCGCGGTCAGTCCCTCACGCGAGTCGTCGCCCTCAAGCCGCGTGTCTTTATTTTTGAACAGATTGTTCTTCGCCGCGTAGTTGTTGAGCGTGCGGGTAAGCGCCGATTTGACCCCCGAAAGATGGGTTCCGCCCTCGACCGTGTGGATGTTGTTGGCGTAGCTGAAAATGGTCTCGTGAAAAGCGTCGGTCCAGCATAGCGCGCACTCGATATCGATATTGTCGCGCACCCCCTTGAAGAAAATCGTCTCGTGCAGCGCCTCGCTGCTCTGAACCAGCGAATCGACGAATTCCTTTATTCCGCCGGCGTAATGGAACTCCTCCTGCTTGCCGGTGCGCTCGTCCTTGAGCCGAATCCTGAGGCCGGCGTTCAGGTACGCCATCTCACGCAGATAGCGCGCGACGGATTCGTACTTGAACTTGACCTCTTTGAAGATCTTCGGGTCGGGCGAGAAAGTGGTTTTGGTGCCTGTCGTCCCGGTCGTGCCGCGCTCTTCGACCTTGGTCTTCGGAACGCCGCGCTCGTAGCGCTGAAAGTAAATTTTGCCGACCCGATGGACCTCGACCTCGAAGTCCTCGCTGAGCGCGTTGACGACCGAAGCGCCCACGCCATGAAGGCCGCCGGAAACCTTGTAGACGTTGCGCTCGAACTTGCCGCCGGCGTGAAGCACAGTGTGCACGACTTCGAGTGCCGAGCGCTTCTCGGTCGGATGCATGTCCACTGGAATTCCGCGGCCGTTGTCGGTGACCGAAATCCGATCGTCGCTAAGGATGACGACGTTGATCTCGGTGCAATGTCCGGCGAGCGCCTCGTCGATCGAGTTGTCGACGATCTCGTTCACCAGATGATGAAGGCCTCGTTCCGCAGTGTCTCCGATATACATTCCGGGACGCTTGCGGACAGCCTCCATCCCTTCCAGAACTTTTATGGATTCTGCGCCGTATCCTTCAGGAGATTGAGTGTTTGCCATAGAAAAAACAGACGGAATTCCTCGCCGCCGACAGCCCCTCGTACAATAAAAAATTTAATCCTTTCGGGTCAGGATGTAAAGCAGACCCTAGGCAACATTTTGGTCACGATAAAACAATATTTCTTTCATCCGATTGACAAAGAAAAAGGGCCGAATTTGCTGGCAAAAACTCGCCGTCAGCCGGTCCCGTTGAAAGGGGTCGCGGTTTAGCAAAAACGAGGATAAAACAGAACGCTATTTTAGACTATTTACGAGTGAACAGTCAGTGCTCGTTCCGGGCGCGTCACAGAGCCTCAGAGCTCCCTCTTTCGCGCCCAGGAACGCGATAGCGTGCCGGTCCGGATCAGTGCTCAGCCGCGCGCCCGCCCTCGGTCGCGCGGCGTCGCGGCTCAGTCGACCCCGCGCAGGTCCGCCAGCATCTGCGCCGGCCCCACATAACCCACGGTCTGCTTGCGGATATGCCCGCGCGAATCGATCAGGACCACGGTCGGGACGCCCATGACATTGAATTGCGAGATAATTTTTTTGTTGCGATCATTCTGCGCGGTGAGGTCGGCGCGCACCCGCACGAATCGCGAGGCAGCCTTAATCACCGCGGGATCCTGAAACGTCGTGCTCTCCATTTCGTGGCACGGGATACACCAGTCGGCGCTGAAATCCAGCAGCACCGGCCGATGCCGCTCCGTCGCCGTCGCGAGCGCCCGCTCGGTATATGCCTCGAAGCTGAGATGGGGCGGACGGGCACGTGGAATCAAAAGGTAAACGAGAGCGGCCAGGGCCACGACGCCGAGCGCCGAGCGGATAACCAGAAACGGACGCCATTTCCTGCCTGCGCCCGTGATGAATCCCAGGTACACGCCCGCCGCCGCAGCGTAATAGGGCAGAGCGTGAAGCATCAGATGCCTCGGCACAACAGGGTCGAGGAAATAGATCGCAAGCCCGGTCAGGGCGAATCCGAAGAGTTGCTCTATCCACGCCAGCCATTCGCCCGAGCGCGGCAGTCGGCGGATACTTCCCGCCGCCATCGCAAGCCCGACATACGGCATCCCAAGCCCGACCGCGAGCGTGAAAAACAGCGCGAAGCCGAAAAGCGGGTTCCCGCTGCGCTGCACCGTCAGCAGAAGCCCCAGCACGATCGGTCCGATACATGGCGCTGCCACCACACCCATCCCGACTCCCATCAGGAACGAACCCGCATAGCCCGGCCGCGCCGCTCCCGCCCATCGCGCCATCCACTGCGGCGCCTGGAGCGTGAAAAGCCCGAAGCTCGAGGCCGCCAGGAACAGCAACACCGTCGCGATTGCCGCGAGCAGGTAGGGATTCTGCAAGGCAGCGCCGAATAGTCCGCCCGAGAGCGCAACCACGACTCCGACGCCCGAGAACATCGCGGCGATTCCAAGCACGTACAGGAGCGCCAGGATGAGAACCCGCCTCGAACCGCCGCCTTGGTTGCCGAAGTACGCGATCGTTACGCCGATAAGCGGATAAACGCACGGCGTCAGATTAAGCGCGATTCCGCCGAGCAGGATTATCAGGAAGCCGAGCACGTAGCCGTGCCGTGCGAACGTCTCCTGCAGGTTTGCGCCGGGCATCGCGAGCGCCGCCGGCGCCGGAGCGCCCGGCACGGATACCGCCGCTCCGGCGGGCGCCGAACCAAGCGTTCGCAGGTCGACGGTCCTGCTGACGGAAGTCGGTCTCAGGCACTGGCGATTGTCGCACGCCTGGTAATCGATCGTGATCGTGGCCGGCAAGTCGCCCGACGCCGCCAGACCGGTCGAAGCGACGAGCGGGATGCGGAAGACAGCCGTTCCGGTGAATACCGAAAGCTTCTGGCCGCCGGCGAATTCGAGCGCCTCGTCATGGGCCGGCGGATATTGCACCACTCCCGCCGTGACATCGCCCGGCGTGCCCACGCCGAGCCGGGTCGGGATGTAGTACGAAGCCTTGGGACGGTTCGAGTTGATGTGCCATCCGGACAGGATTTGCGCGGTCACGTCCATGACCGTGTGTGTGCCCGCCCGAAGCGGCTTTTCGAGGGTAACAGAGGAGATTCCGACCACGCCGGCGGACGGCCGCGCGGCATCGGCGGCCTGAATCCACGCGCCGAGACCCGCGACGACGATCGCGAGGAAAACGGCCAGCGCCGTGACGGCAGGGCGCCGGCCCGAAGCGGTCTGATTTCGACGCGGGTGCGTCCTTTCGCAAGAGCCTGTCACGTGGTGATCGCAAGCACGTGGATGGGGCGACGGTTCCACGAGCGAATCGGGAGTCTACTTGTTCTGGCTGGCCACTCCATCGGTCAACGGCAAGCTCCCCACGATTTCCAGACCGTAACCGGGAAGATTGGCAAGGCGCGGCGGGGTATCGGAAAGCACGGTCATCTTGCGCACGCCGAGATCGCGGATGATCTGCGCGCCAACGCCGTAGTCGCGGAATTCCGCGTCGGGCAGGTTGACCCGCGTGGTCGGCCGGCGTCCGGCCTTCGGCGACGCTCCGTCGAGTTCGGCAGCGATCGTATTGGCCTCGCGCTTGACGTAAAGGAAAACGCCCTCGCCGGCGGCGGCAATCTTCTCGAGCGCCGCATGCAGCAGCTTGCGCGTATTTCGCGCGGAGTAGCAGAACACGTCGCCCGGCAGGTACTCGCGATGGGCTCGGACCAGGATCGGCTTTGCCGGATCGACGTTGCCCATCACCAGCGCGATATGCTCGGTGAAATCCACCAGGGTGCGGTACACGATCGCCCGGAATTCGCCGTAACTGGTCGGCAGCCGCGCCTCGGCGACCCGCTGCACCATCGTTTCATTGCGCAGCCGGTATTCGATTATGTCGGCGACCGTGATGATCTTGATCCCGTGGATGCGCGCAAACTCGATAAGGTCGTCGCGCCGCGCCATCGTGCCGTCTTCGCGCAGAATCTCGCAGATGACGCCAGCCGGCTTCAGCCCGGCAAGCCGCGCGAGGTCGACCGCGCCCTCGGTCTGGCCGGTCCTGACTAGCACGCCCCCGTCGCGCGCGCGAAGCGGATAGACATAGCCGGGCGTGATGAACTCCGAGGATCCCGCGTCTTCCCTGACCGCGTGCAGAATCGTGGTGGCGCGGTCCTGGGCCGAGATTCCCGACCCCCGGCATCGTTTGGCGGTTATCGACGCGGTGAAAGCGGTGCCGAGCGGCGCCTGGTTGTCGCCGACCATCATGCCGAGCCCGAGTCGGTCGATTCGCTCCGCCGCCATCGGCAGGCAAATCAACCCGCGCCCGTACTTGCTCATGAAGTTGACCGCCTCGGGCGTGACCTTTTCGGCGGCCATGCAGAGATCGCCCTCGTTTTCGCGCTGCTCATCGTCCATCAGGATGAACATGTGACCACGGCGCGTTTCCTCGAGCGCTTCTTCGACCGAAATGAAAGGCGCCTTGGCCTGGGTGCGGGGGCTAATCTCTCCGAACATCTCTGAGACCTTCAGTGCGGTAAATCAAATTTCGACTTTTCCGAACCCTGATTCTAGCCTTCCCGGGTGCCCTGGGTGAACCCCGTCGAAGGCGGCTCGTTTGAGCCTTCAGGTCGTTTCCTCGTGACCGATCGGATAGTCGCCCACCCCGCCGCGAAGCGGCTGCCACAGCATCCGGTCCAGCCTTAGCTCGACCGGTTCGCGAAACTGGCCGAGTCCGATCGTCATCGCTTTATGCCCGGCGCGCGGCTGCGCTCGATAGGTGCCGAAAAGCCGGTCCCACCACGGAAGGTTGAAGCCGAAATTGCTGTTGGTCTCCGGCGCCAGCATCGAGTGATGCACCCGATGCATGTCCGGCGTCACGACCAGCAGCCGGAGCAGCCGATCCACGCGCTCGGGGATATGCACGTTGGCGTGATTGAACATCGAGGTCGTGTTGAGCGCCACCTCGAACGCTACCACGCCCGCCACCGGCGGACCCAACGCCGCGACGGCGCCGAGCTTGATACCCAGCGAAAGCAGGATCTCCACCGGATGGAACCGGATTCCCGTAGTCACGTCGAAATCGAGGTCGGCGTGATGCATCCGATGGACGCGCCATAGCAGCGGCACCGCATGGAACATCACGTGCTGGAGATAGATCACCATGTCGAGCGCGACCACCGTCAGCACGACCGCGACCGTCCATCGGATACCGAGCGCGTTCATCAGGCCCCATCCCCGCGCCGAGGCGAGCATCGCAAGGCCGACCGGGGTTATGGAAATCAGGTAGAACTCGACGAGCGGGTTTATCGCGGCGACTCCGAGGTTGCTCGGCCATCGGGTGGTCCGCGGAAACGATCGCCGCCGCCGCGGCATCGCCGACTCCCACAGCGCCATCGCGGCAAACACCGCGAGGAACGCCGCAAACCGTATCGTCTTCTGCGCGAGCATCATCGACGCCGACATATTCTAGCGCATTCGCGCGCCGCTCCATCCTGCCCGCCGCGCGCCGTTGACGGACGGCGGCGGACTTGGCTAAACGGAGACTTGAACGACCGTTTAACAGACCGTGAGGAGGCTCGCCGCATGCCTCAGAAGGAAATCGTCGTTGACGCCGACGGTCATATCCTAGAACCGCCCGACCTCTGGGAAAAATACCTGGAAGACAAGTACCGCCCGCGTGCAATCAAGGTCGTCAAAAACGAGCAGGGTCTCGAATGCCTTCAGTACGACGGCCGTCTGTCCGAGCGCGCGTACCCGGGCTTTCTGAGTTCGCTCGGCGCGATGGGTCGCGAGCAGGACGCGCTTCGTCCCGACCCTGAGCGCACCTACGTGGGATGCGCCCCGTTCGGCTCGATGGATGCGCGGGAGCGAATCGAGCTCCTCGACCGCGAGCAACTCGACAAGGCGGTGCTCTATCCGACGCTCGGGATCCTGTGGGAGTCGGAGCTCGACGACATCGAGCTGTCGCAGGCCTATTGCCGAGCGTACAACCGATGGATCGCCGAGTTCTGCCGCCCGTACAGCGACCGGCTGATTCCGATCGCGCATCTTTCGCTCGGCGATCCGGAGGCGGCCGCGGTCGAACTTGAGCGCGCGGTCAAGGACGGATGCAGTGGCGTGTTTGTCGCGCCGTTCACCATCACCCACAAGCCGCACGGCCATCCCGACCACGATCCGGTCTTCGCCCGCGCCGAGGAACTCGGCGTTCCGCTCGCGCTCCATCCCACGTTCGAGCCGCGCGGAATCGCGCGCGGGCGTTTTCAAGGGATGGAACGGATGCCGCTGCTCGGCGTGATGGCGTCGCATATCCTCCAGCAACCGCTCACGACCTTTTTCCAGTACGGCACGTTCGACCGTTTTCCCGCGCTTCGGCTGATCGTTCTCGAATCCGGCTCGTCGTGGCTGGGCTTCTGGATGGATCGGATGGACGAGGTGTACGAATCGCCCTTCGGCGAGACTATCCAGCTCAAGCGCAAACCGAGCGAGTACGTGCGCGAGCAGGTGTGGATTTCCGGCGATCCCGACGAGCAGGCCACGGCCTACGTTGCCGATTACGTCGGAGCCGACCGGTTTTTCTGGGCGAGCGACTATCCGCATCCCGACCATCCGGGCCGCTACCTCGAAACGCTCCAGCGGATGATCGCGCCGATGTCGCCCGAGGCGCGCCGCGGCGTTCTCGGCGAGAACGTGATGCGCTGTTACAAACTCCAGGGTTAAACCATGGCCGCGAATCCGATTGTCATCGACGCCGACGGGCATATCCTCGAACCGCCCGATCTGTGGGAAACCTATCTCGAAGAAAAATACCGGCCGCGCGCGATCCGGATTAAGCGCGACGAGCGCGGGCTGGAGTATCTCGAATACGACGGCAAACCCGCCGAACGGATGCGCCACGGCGTGCTGCATACTCTCGGCGCGATGGGCCGGCGTATCTCCGAGATGAAGCCCTCC
>JAKAVX010000043.1 GCA_021827465.1 Deltaproteobacteria bacterium
TGGCAGGATGAGCTTTATCGTCGCTTTCATCTGCCGTTCGAGATTCTCACAAACGATAAATTGGAGGCTGCGAGAACCGGGAACTGGTTTCTGGAAAACAATCTCATCATCGCACGATTGGACAAGCTGTCACGTGATGAGGATGTGCAAGCGAAACTCCAAGCGCCAGATTGCCGCTGGGACCTGATCGTCTGCGACGAAGCGCACAAGATGTCGGCCACGTTCTTTGGTGGCGAAGTGAAGTACACCAAACGCTACAAGCTTGGACAGCTGCTCTCAACGCTCACTCGTCACTTCCTGCTCCTCACGGCGACACCGCACAACGGAAAAGAGGAAGACTTCCAGCTTTTTATGGCGCTTCTCGATGGTGATCGTTTTGAGGGGCGCTTTCGCGATGGGGTTCACACGGTTGACGTTTCCGACCTCATGCGCCGCATGGTCAAGGAACAGTTGCTGACCTTCGACGCGACGCCGCTCTTTCCAGAGCGAATCGCAGAAACGGTTCCTTATAAACTCTCGGATCGCGAGGCTCATCTCTACGCGAAAGTTACTGAGTACGTTCGGGAGGAGTTCGATCGAGCGAAGGCGCTTGAAAACGACAAACGCGCGGGAACAGTAGGATTTGCACTTACAATTCTGCAGCGACGATTGGCATCGTCACCAGAAGCGATCTATCAGTCACTACGGCGGCGACACGAGCGCCTTGAAAAGCGGCTACGCGCGCTCGACTTGCTCCAGCGCGGCGGCCGGGCCGATGTCGCGCTCTCCTTTGACGCCAAGACGCTCGATGATGACGACATCGAGGATATCGACGAGGCGCCTGATCAGGAAGTCGAAGCAGCCGAAGAGCAGATTCTCGATCAGGCGACGGCCGCTCGGACCAGCTCAGAATTGCGCATGGAGATCGCGACTCTTAAAGAACTTGAGGCGCTCGCGGATTCCGTGAGACGCAGTGGCGAGGATAAGAAATGGACCGAGCTTGCAACGCTGCTCTCCCACATCTTCTCGACGTACTCACCCGGCGAACGCGCCTATGCGCGCGACTTGAAATCGTCGCCATCGCAGAAGCTCGTCATCTTTACCGAGCACCGCGACACGCTGAATTACCTGAAGGACAAGATATCGCGGCTACTGGGGCGACCGGAGGCCGTGGTAGTGATTCACGGCGGCATGGGGCGCGACGAGCGTTCGAAGGCGCAAGAAGCATTTAAGTTCGATCCTGAAGTGCAGGTGCTCGTCGCGACCGACGCTGCCGGTGAAGGTATCAACCTGCAGCGAGCGCACCTGATGGTGAACTATGATCTTCCCTGGAATCCGAATCGACTTGAACAGCGGTTCGGCCGCATTCACCGCATTGGGCAAACGGAAGTTTGTCGCCTCTGGAATTTGGTCGCGGACGAGACCCGAGAGGGTGATGTCTACCGCACTCTTCTCGATAAATTGGAGATGGCTCGCGAATCGCTCGGCGGGCAAGTGTTTGACGTTTTGGGCAAACTTCAATTTGACGGAAAACCCCTACGCGAATTGCTAATTGAGGCGATACGCTACGGCGAGAAGCCCGAGGTCCGCGCGTATCTCACCCAGACGATCGAAAATGCTCTCGACAAATCGGCGCTGCAGGACCTTATGGAAGAGCGAGTTTTGGCTCATGATTCGATGGACGCGAGCCGAGTGCACCGCGTGCGCGAAGAGATGGAACGCGCTGAGGCACGGCGCCTGCAACCGCATTACATCGAGTCGTTCTTTTTGGAGGGATTCAAGCGGCTGGGAGGCACCGCGAAGCAGCGAGAATCACGGCGCTACGAAATTACCCACGTGCCGGCTTCTATTCGAAACCGAGACCGACTCATCGGCATCGGCGAATCGGTGTTGCCGCGTTATGAGCGCATTGCTTTTGACAAGACTCTACTGACACCACAAGGGCAAGCGATGGCAGCCTTCGTGTGTCCCGGGCATCCGTTGCTCGATTCTATGATCGACCTCATATTGGAACGCCACCGTGATCTGCTCCGGCGCGGTGCGGTTCTCGTGGACGATCGGGACTCTAGCCTCAGTCCCAAGATGCTGTTCTTCATCGAGCATGCGCTTCAGGACGCCGAAATAACGCGTTCGGGAGAGCGCCGAACGATTTCAAAACAGATGCTGTATGTGGAGATCACTGCCGCGGGTGCGGCTCATCACATTCACTACGCACCCTACCTTGATTACCGTCACCTTCGCGACGGCGACCCTTCAGCTGAGGAAATACTGTCTCGGTCGGAATGTGGTTGGCTACAACGCGACCTCGAACAACAGGCCCTCGATTATGCGATCGAACGTATTGTCCCAGAACACCTAGCAGAGGTCCGCAATCGCAAACTCAAGCTCTTGGACAAGACGGAAGCTGCCGTTAAAGAGCGTCTCACAAAAGAGATTAGCTACTGGGACCATCGCGCAGAGAACCTAAAATTACAGGAGCAGGCCGCGAAATCGCACTCGCGCCTGAATTCTGGGGAGGCCCGAAAACGCGCCGACGAACTCCAAGCGCGCCTTGCGGGCCGACTCGATGAGATCAAGAAAGAACGACAGATATCACCCCTGCCACCGAACGTCTTGGGCGGTGTACTCGTAATTCCCGCGGGGCTTATCGCGAAAATGCGCGGCGTTTCGCCACTTCCGGACGAGAAGGCGACGGTAGATCGGCTTGCCGTAGCCGCGCGCGCCAGAGAGATTGTGATGCAAATGGAACGCGAGCTCGGCTTCGACCCGATCGATCGCGAGAACGACAAACTCGGCTATGACATTGAGAGCCGAATGCTCTCGACTGGTCGGCTGCGTTTCATTGAGGTCAAGGGCCGCGCCGCTGGTTCCGAGACCGTTACAGTTACGAAGAACGAGATTCTCTATTCATTGAATAAGCCAGAAGACTTTATTCTGGCGATCGTGGAGTTCGGGAATAACGGCGACCATGCGCTGCATTACGTCCGCCAACCGTTTCAACGTGAGCCTGATTTCGGCGTAACCAGCGTTAACTATGATTTCGCAGAGCTTTTGCGAAAAGCCACTCCTCCCCAGTAGTTTATGCAAAACAAAGAGCACATAAGGAATACGATGGAAGCGGTCACACGCACGAAGAAACTCATCGAAGTTGCCCTTCCTCTTGACGACATCAATAAGGCATGCGTCCGCGAAAAGTCTATCCGCCACGGCCATCCATCTACGTTGCACCTGTGGTGGGCGCGCCGCCCGCTCGCTGCTGCGAGAGCGGTAATTTTTGCACAAATGGTGGACGACCCATCACAGCATCCCGATCTGTTTCCAACAGAGAAGGACCAGGAGCGGGAGCGCGAACGACTCTTTGACCTGATTCGCGAGCTTGTAAAATGGGAGAACACTGCCAATCAAGCTGTGCTTAATGAAGCGAGGCTTCAGATTGTGGCGAGTTGGCGATCAACGTGTGCCGAAAATGTGGGCCACGAGAACTCGGACGAGCTATTTGATCCTGACCGGCTTCCCGGCTTCCATGATCCGTTTGCTGGCGGTGGAACACTACCCTTGGAGGCAATGCGTTTGGGGCTCGAAAGCTTCGCCTCAGATCTTAATCCCGTTGCTGTGCTGATAAACAAAGCCATGATCGAGATTCCTCAAAGATTTGCTGGCATGGCGCCCGTCAACCCCAGTGCTTCGGCAAAGAAACAGTTGATTGAAAAGCACTGGTCGGGCTTTGAAGGGCTCGCGGCGGACATCTCCCACTACGGCGCGTGGATGCGCGACGAAGCGGCGGCGCGCATTGGTCATCTCTATCCAAGAATTGAAATGAGTGCCGAGCTGGCACTCGATCGACCCGACTTGAAGCCGCTTGTAGGCAAGCAGATCACGGCAATGGCCTTTATTTGGGCGCGTACCGTTAAGAGCCCCAACCCCGCGTTTAGTAACGTGCATGTCCCACTAGCGTCCACATTTATGCTTGGCACGAAGAATCGTAAAAAGGCTTACGTGGAGCCTGTCATTGATGGCGGCGAGTACCGCTTTCGCGTATGTCTGGGACAACCAGGGGACGAGACCGCAGTAAAGAACGGAACGAAGCTTGCACGAGCAAATTTTACATGCATCCTATCCGGATCGCCTATCAGTGGAGACTACATAAAAGCAGAGGGTAAAGCTGGCCGAATGGGCGCACGCATGTTAGCAATCGTTGCGGAAGGTGAACGCCAGCGTGTATACCTTGCGCCAACGAATCAAATGGAAGACGTTGCAGCTTCCGCAATGCCGGAGTGGGAGCCAGATGAGCTAATCTCTGGGAGTACGCAGTACCTGGGCATTAAACCATACGGAATGGAGCGGTTCTCCCAGATCTTTACCAGCCGCCAGTTGGTCGCATTGGCGACATTCTCTGATCTGGTACAGGAGGTTCGCGAACGCATAAAGCGCGATGCTGATGCGATTTGGAAGTCGGACGACGGTGTAAGATTAGAAGCCGATGGGTGCGGATCTTCGGCGTATGCGGATGCAGTTGCGACTTATCTTGGCATAGGCGTTAGCAGGCTTGCAAATCGCTGCGCCACACTGAACTTTTGGGACTCTGAGGGTGAAAAGGTTCAGCAAGTGTTTGCGCGTCAGGCAATGTCAATGACGTGGGATTTTGTTGAGAGCAACCCTTTCAGCTCGTCTTCGGGTAACTTTCTTGGCCAGCTTGAGTATCTCACGAATGCCTTAAAAGCGCTGCCGGAATCTGGCAGAGGTCATGCATCCCAAGATGATGCGGCGAAGCAGCGCCTTACATTGGGAAAGGTGGTCGCCACCGATCCACCTTACTTTGATAACGTTCCCTATGCGGACCTGTCGGACTTTTTTTACATATGGCTGAGACGCTCATTGAAGCGAATCCTGCCCGATTTGTTTACGACTGTGACCGTCCCGAAAGCCGATGAACTGGTCGCGTTTGCATATCGACATAAGGATAAGGATGACGCTGGCAAGTTCTTCATGGATGGAATGCGCGAAGCAATGCGCCGCTTGGTGGAGCAGGCTCATCCTGGCGTCCCAGTGAGTATTTTTTATGCATTCAGGCAATCTGAGTCTGACACCGAAGACGGGACCGTCAGCACGGGATGGGAGACTTTCCTTGCCGCTGTGATTCACGCGGGGTTCGAGATCACGGGGACTTGGCCGGTCCGAACGGAGTATACGGGAAACCTTAAAACCAACAGAAGCGCGCTTGCGTCTAGCATCGTACTAGTGTGTCGGCGGCGACCAATTAGCGCTACAACTAGAACACGTCGCGAGTTCTTGAACGCGCTTAAAGCTGAGCTTCCTATTGCACTGGAGCGGCTGCAAAAAGGTAATATCGCTCCAGTGGATCTGGCGCAGGCTGCAATTGGACCTGGGATGGCGGTGTTTACTCGCTATCTTAAGGTTGTTGATGCTGATGGCACCGAATTAAGAGTTCGCGATGCGCTTGCATTGATTAACCAGGTGCTTGACGAGGTTCTTGCTGCGCAGGAAGGCGATTTTGACGCGGAAAGTCGCTTCGCAGTTGCCTGGTTTGAACATAGCGGATATGCAGAAGGAGAGTTTGGAGTTGCCGACGTCCTGGCGCGCGCGAAGAACACTGCGGTATCATCGCTGGTAGAAGGTGGTATTGCCAGCTCGCGGGGTTCCAAGTTCCGTCTGCTGACGCCTCGGGAATTGGATTCCGACTGGGACCCATTGACGAGTTCCCGCGTCACTGCCTGGCAGGTCGTCCACCAAATCGTTCGCGCTCTTGAAAGTGACGGCGAACACGCGTCAGCCTTGCTCGTTGCCAAACTTGGGTCGAAGGCCGAAGCGGCTCGCGAGTTGGCCTATCGCTTGTACGCCGTTGCCGAACGCCGCAAGCGAGCCGCCGAGGCGCTTTCTTACAATGGCCTAGTGCAGAGCTGGCCCGAGATTGTCCGTCTTTCTCGGGACGTGAATGCGATGCAGCCTGTTCAAACAGATTTATTGGAAGCGTTCTAAACAATGGCGATAACCAATCACGAGCGCGTCGGTAAAGCACTTGAACTGTTGAGAGAAGGTCTTCGCCCGTACGTCGAGCGGGAGATGCGAGCGCGGTATGGAGGCAATTGGACAAGCGAAGTAAAGGCGACGCTCAACGATACACGGCTGGGCGGCGGAGCGCCTGGCGCGCCAACGGATGTCGCGGCACTTTTAGTAGTTATGGACCGCTCGTGGGGCGAAGTCTTTCGCAACACCCTTGGTAAGGCAGAACGCAGCCTTGTAAACGAGATCATCGACGTCAGGAATCGGTGGGCGCATCAGGAGACCTTCTCAAGTGACGATGCCGACCGCGCGCTCGATTCGATCGCGAGGCTTCTCACGGCTGTTTCAGCCGCGGAAGCTGCGGAGGTCGAAAAGATGAAGACGGAGCTCCGTCGAGTTATTTTCGACGAACAGCTTCGTCGCGAGAAACGAAAAACAAGCGCTGTTGCGATCGAAAGCCAAACTACAGGTAATCTCAAGCCATGGCGCGAGGTGGTCAATCCGCATCATGATGTTGCGAGCGGCCGATATCAGCAGGCAGAGTTCGCTGCCGATCTTTGGCAGGTGCATCTCGGCGAGGGAAGTGACGAGTACCGTGATCCCGTTGAGTTCTTCCGTCGCACGTACTTAACGGAGAGCCTGAAGCATTTGCTCAGCCGCGCGATTCGCCGCCTGTCCGGCGACGGCGGCGACCCCGTCGTACAGCTGCAGACAAACTTTGGCGGCGGCAAGACGCACTCGATGCTTGCGTTGTACCACCTATTTTCGGGCAGCCCGCCAAGTGAGCTGTCCGGTATCGACGCCGTGCTTCAGGAGGCCGACGAGAAAAAACTACCCTCGGGTGTTCGGCGGGTTGTTTTGGTCGGAAACAAGATTTCACCCGGGAACCCGCGCACGAAGCCCGACGGAACAGTCATTCGAACTCTATGGGGTGAACTCGCGTGGCAATTGGGTGGGAAGAAAGCCTTTGAGCGAATCAGGCCTGACGACGAACGCGCGACGAGTCCCGGGGATGCGCTTCGAGAGCTGCTAAATGAATATGCGCCCTGTTTGATATTGATTGACGAGTGGGTCGCCTATGCTCGGCAATTGCATGACGAGGGCGATCTGCCGGGTGGAAGCTTTGAAACGCATTTCTCCTTCGCCCAGGTGCTTACCGAATCTGCGAAGCTCGCGAAGCAATGCCTACTAGTAGTAAGCTTGCCTGCGTCTGATTCAAACGTCTTTCCTCATGCTCAAGCCGACGACGAAGAGGTTGGCGGCCTACGCGGCCGGGCTGCGCTTGGCCGTCTGCGTCACGTTATCGGCCGAGTCGAATCGTCGTGGGCTCCTGCCACGACTGAAGAGGGCTTCGAGATCGTTCGCCGCCGACTTTTTGAACCACTAACGACGCGCGAACAGTTCGTAGCCCGTGACCTGACGGCGCGCGAGTTCTATGGACTCTACAAGAATCAGCAACAAGAGTTTCCAAGTGAGTGCCGTGACGTCGAATATGAGAAACGGATCAAAGCCGCGTACCCAATTCATCCAGAGATATTCGATCGCTTGTACTCCGATTGGTCGACATTAGTCAAATTCCAAAGAACCCGTGGTGTCCTGCGTTTGATGGCGGCCGTTATTCACAGTTTGTGGGTGAACGGCGACAGAAACCCGGTGATTCTGCCCGCGACAATTCCTATTGATGACCCTCGCGTGCGTGACGAACTAACGCGCTATCTTTCTGACCAATGGAAGCCCATTATAGAGAAGGATGTTGACGGCCCGCACGCGTTGCCTTTACGGATCGATTCGGAAGTACCGAACTGTGGAAAGTACGCTGCGTGCCGGCGTGTAGCACGAACGATTTACTTGGGTTCGGCGCCCACCGCTGCCGCCGCGCACCGCGGTATAGAAGATCGCCGCATAAAATTAGGGTGCGTGATGCCAGGGGAATCCCCCGCCGTGTTTGGAGACGCGCTTCGTCGGCTTAGTTCGGCGGCAACCTATCTCTACCAAGATGGACCGCGCTACTGGTATTCGACGCAGCCAACAGTAACAAAACTCGCCGACGACCGGGCCGAAGAGTTAAAACGCGACCCGGACCGTGTTGTCGATGAGATTAAAGAGCGCCTCGACAGGGATCTCCACACGAAAGGTGCGCTTCAGCGAATCCATCTCTTCCCCGCTACCGGCGCGGACGTGAAAGATGACATGATCGTTGGCTTAGTCATCCTTGCGCCGGAGTACCCCTACACGAAGGACCCGTCTAGCAAAGCGGTGCCCGCCGCAAATGCTATATTGGAAACCCGTGGCAATGCGCCTCGATTGTTTCGAAACGCACTCGTCTTCCTGGCAGCCGATGAAGCACGCCTTCAAGACCTAGACGATGCGACTCGACGATATTTGGCCTGGAAGTCGGTCTGGAGTGAGCGGGAGTCGTTAAATCTTGACCCGCAGCAGCAAAAGCAGGCGGAAGCGCAATTGAAGACCGCCGACGGGGTCGTAAAGTCGCGAATCCCGGAGACCTACCAATGGCTGCTAGTGCCGACTCAACCGACGCCGCAATCGGAGATGGAATGGCAAGCGTTTCGACTTACCGGACAGGATGCTCTTGCTCCGCGTGTCAGCGATCGCCTCAAACGCGAGGATTTATTTGCTACGTCATTTGCCGGAACACGCTTGCGGATGGAGCTCGATCGAGTACCTTTGTGGCGCGGCGATAGTGTATCGATCAAACAACTTGCGGAAGACTTTGCAAGATACGTGTATCTTCCGAGATTGAACGGTCCCCAAGTGCTTGCGGGTGCAATACAAGACGGGCTCGGGTTGCTGCTTTGGAATCACGAATCGTTTGCATTTGCGGACAGCTACGACGAGGCTGCGGGGCGGTATCGGGGCTTGCGCTGCGGACAACCACTCCAGGTTTCGATCGACGGCTCTTCGGGACTACTCGTAAAGCCTGACATCGCGCTCAAGCAGCAGACCGCGGAGGCGCCGCCCGAGTCGAAAGCTCCCGGCACTCCGGCTGCTAGTCCGCCGAACGCCGCCCCCGAAGTGCAAGGCAAAGTCCCAGAGCCTGCGCCGCGTTTGCCAAGGCGCTTCCATGGGACGGTTCAGCTCGATGCCGCGCGCGTCGGCCGCGATGCCGGGCGTATCGCCGACGAGGTCATCGCGCACTTAGAGGGGCTGGTCGGCGCCGATGTCACGGTGACGCTTGAGATCGAAGCTACAATACCCGATGGGGTATCGGACAACGTTGTACGCACCGTAACGGAAAATAGCCGAGCATTAAAGTTCACAAGCCATGGCTTCGAAGAGAGCTAGGCCACCAGACGTAGAATCTGATGAGCGGCAAACGACTCAGAGATACCTTAGCGCGCTAAATCGTGTCCAACACGAGGAGAACCGAGGATGACTAAAAGATGAGCATTGATGAAGCCAAGGAAAAGCGAGAGTTCGAGCTTTTCATTGACGCGAAGAAATACGAAACGCTGAGTGAATCACTGACGGGGGCCGAGATCAAGGCGCTCGCCGGAATAACAGCCACGTATCAACTTTACGAAGAAGAGGAGGGCGACACCCCCGATAAGCCGATTTCTGATGCCCAGGCCGTGAGTCTTTCCGGAAAGATCAAGCACTTCTATGCTGTCCCTCCGGCAACATTCGGGGGTTAAGTGACGCCTATAGAGCAGCACCTGGCATTACTCAAGAGCATCTATCCGGAAGCGTTCTTAACGCGACTACCGAGCGGAGCTCATCTTGTTACAATTCCGAATGTTCGTATCCCAGCTGGATGGAACCAGGATGTCGTAACGCTTCTCTTCGTAGCACCACCAGGTTATCCAGGAGCGCAGCCGGACTGTTTTTGGGTCGAGCCGACCGGGATACGACTTGAACACGGCCAAACGCCGCAAGGCACAAATGATTCGAACGCTATCCCTGAGGTTGGGCAGCGCGGCACTTGGTTCTCGTGGCATGTACAGCACTGGAACCCGAATCACGATAGCCTGGTCACATACGCGAACGTCGTAATGCGACGTTTCCAGTCGCTTCAATGATCGATCTGATCCTCACAGGCGCGGACCGCGCGGCGCTTCGCTCAAATCTTGTCGGTCATACAGACGAGCGCTGCGCAATCCTTTTTACAAGTATGGCGGAGGCGGGCGGGAATAACCGGCTGCTATCGCGAGAAGTGGAATTCCCCGAATCCAAGGACTACGCTTCACGCGGACCGCTACAGGCGGAGTTGAAACCCGAGTTTGTGGCACGCGTGACGAAGCGCGCGCGTCGGGACGGAATGGGTCTCGTCTTTGTACACAGTCATCCTGGAGATGATCCGCCACGATTCTCCAAAGTCGATTCCATGGGCGAGGAACGGCTAGCGGCCTTTCTCGCGCATCGGCATTCCGGCGCGACCCACGCGGCATTGGTAATCTCGGCCGGGGGGATGCGGGCCCGTAGACTTGGCGCGAAGGAGGATATTCGCCTCATTTCGGTTGGGTCTGTCCGCGACGTGCTTTCCGATCCACGACCGACTGACCCATCCGAATCCGATCGGTATGATCGACAGACACGCCTTCTCGGTGAGCGCGCCCAACGAAACCTTGGCTCACTTCGAATCGCTATTGTTGGCTTGGGTGGCACTGGTTCGCTCATCGCCCAAGAGCTCGTCCATCTCGGGATTCGAAACTTCACGCTAGTAGACCCAGACACTATTGAGCCCTCAAATCTAAACCGCGTCGCTGAGGCGACCACTAAAGACATCGGCCTGGCGAAGGTGGATGTTGCCGCGCGCTATATTTCGAAGTTTTCTGGCGATGCAACCATCGACTGTATAAGGGGCGACGTCATGCATACAAATGTCGCGCGGGGACTGCTCAGTGCCGACCTGATTTTTGGGTGTACAGACTCTCATGGCAGCCGAAGCGTACTACAACAAGTTGCGTATCAATACTTGATCCCATGTATAGATATGGGCGTCATAATTGCTGTCAAAGAAGCTCGCATCTCGCACATCTACGGTCGTGTACAGCTTCTGGCACCCGGGCTTGCCTGTCTCACCTGCGGTGGCTTGCTCGACCCAAACGAGGTTCGTCGAGACATGATGACAATGTTTGAGCGACGAGCGGATCCCTACATCCCTGGGAGCCAGGACCCCGCCCCGGCAGTGATGTCGATCAACGCAACCGTCGCCTCCCTTGCAACGACCATGATGCTCGCAGTCGTCGCCGGATTCCCGTCCAGCGCGCGGCACTTACTTTACAACGCTATGGGCTCGACGCTACGAACCGTAGGCGCAGATTCTCAACAGAACTGCTAC
>JAKAVX010000044.1:0-5814 GCA_021827465.1 Deltaproteobacteria bacterium
TCTACGGATGAACGTCTTGCAGCGAGGCACCCATTGCGGCATGCACGCGATGACTACCAGCTCGAGATGTGGCGCACCGTTCTTTCAATCGCCATGAGAAGCATGCTCCTCCCCTTGGCTTCGTCAATATAGTTGAGGACGGATTGCATCTCCTCGAGGTCGCGAGCCGTTGCGGTTTCGGCGCTATCCATCATCTGCAGTCGGAACGCCGCGTACTTGCCCAATACGTATTCCATGGGTCGGCGGAGGGCGACGCGGTCTTCCGCATTGCACGATAAATACAACTGCTCCAGTTTCTGCATGGCAACGCTCATGCCGTTCATCAGTTGTGGCTTGCAGTCGGCCAATGCTGATCTCCGTGGAGTATTCATGCGTTTATTTACTGCGATTGGGGTATATTGTAGCCATTTTCAGGCGATATGCAATCGGAGAGGGAATATAAATCGCGGCATTTTTCCCAAAACGGGAATGGGGAGAATGCTCCCTCAGTCGTAGACGCCCACACACTTCATCGGGCGCTACCCGATCACCTTTTCCGCTACCTTCAAAGCCGTATAAGAGGATGCCGTGCGAAAAAACGTATCCGCCATTGCAAGAACGCAGGGCGCGAATGCTGATGCTACCGTCGAGCATTAAATAGATCTGCGGCTAAATCCCAAAGACTGCCCGTCACCTCTTTCCCCTCCCCAATCCCGCTCCGTTTCCAAACATATAGTTGACTTTGCGTAGCACAATAGTTCAGCGTACGGACGATAAACGACCAAGACCCGTCGAGAGGTTGCGCATGGAGGGCTGAAGCGACCAATACAATCAAGCCGGGTGTCTGATCACCATAAAGCGCTGTAGGTGAAGCGCACACAATGCGCAGTGACGGCAGTGGAACAAACAATTCCCGTACTGCATTGGACCGCCCTGCCTTGCATGCCGCGAGGAACAATGATTTTGGCTCGAATTTCGCAAGCCACTGACCAACGACGTTCCAAGTGTATACAGCATTATCTGTCAGGCAGAGACCCCGCTCGTTGCTGTGGCCGACTAGGAGAATTGCGCGATAGCGAATATTTTGCCCAGCCAACGATCCGAGATCATCACACAATTGCGAGACGGAGCTCGTTTGCACGAGGTTGATCTTCTTACCGGGACACCAGGATTCTATGGCAGTTTTAGCTTGACTCCCGACATTGAGCGACTGTTTTAGAAGCAACGCCGCTTGGCATTCGATTATGAGCAGGTCTCTATAATGCCGTGTGGGGCGTTTGCGACGAATAGTTGGACTGACCTTGGCACGCTGGCGTCGTTTCGTTGGCATCTCTCGCGCTCTTGACGTACCCCCAATGATCGACGATAATTAAAAAGAATCGCAAGATTCAAGGACTCTACCGCTTAGGGGCTTCGCAAGAAGCCCCTTTTGCTTTTTCCGGGTGTTTTTCCAGAGATCCCGGGGCATCGTCAATTTCATTGAGAAACTCGTTGTTTTCGCGCATCCCACGTTTCAATGATGAAACCAACGAGAGTATGCGAGGCGTGTATTGCTAGGCGCGCGTGCCTGGCCTGTAGCTTGTAGCCGCGCCGGCCCTGTCCATGAGCTGATCCGGCGTGCGTGCGAAGCGAGCCGATGCCATCCACGACGGAATTCATGCCCGATAGAATTCTCTTCACATCATCGTCCTCGACCGTGGCTGGATCGAGACCCAAGTGCTTGCTCACAAACTTCCACAACGGTTTCAGGCTCTGCTCATTCGGCAGTTCAAGCGCATTGTCATCGATGTATGCTTTGAAAAGCGATTCGAGAATTGAGCATGCGGCAGTGATCGCGGGAGGAGAATCAGTCTCGACGTTCGCCAAGGCGCGGTCGAATTCTTTGTCGACGCCCACAAGATCGCGATCCTTGAGCATGTCCTTCAATGCCCGGGTGGGGAGAGCATTTGCGGCGCCCAGGATCTGCCCACCAGGATGGTAGGAGAGGCCATACCTAGCGAGCACGTCAACTATTTTCTTCCGTCCCTCATCCTGCCCTCCGTAGTAGGAGAAGCCATCAACTTCCATGAATTCTTCGAGCACCTTGCCAAGCACCGCGACCGGGTCGGGAACTTCCGTGTGCATCCGCTTTAGCCACGTCCGGCACTCCGCAACGCAGTTGCCGGGTGGCACGGCCCCCACGGCGCCGGCGTCATAAAAAAGTTTTGCGATCCTATCGTGGTTATAAATGGCGCGGCCGAGCACGTCGCCAACGATCGCGCATACGGGAATGGGCAGGGATTTAGCGCTCGGAGCCATGTGCGGATCAAAACGGCACGGACATCTCCTTCTTCCAGCAAATGAAGTCGCGGATTTTTTGGATATCGAAAATTGCGAGCCCGCGCGATGAAAGCGCGTTGAGCTCGGACGCGACTCTCCTTGCAGTGGCAAAGAGGAAAACACGCTTGCCGCTTGCAAGAAGCTCTTCAATCGGGCCAGCGAAATCGCTGTCGCCGCTCCACAGAATGAACGATTCCGCCCGCTGCTGATCGAGATCGCGCAGCATGTCGCGACCGATTTCAACGTCGAAATTGCATTTGCGGTCTTCAAGCCAGAGCGTGCCCTGGCGGTTCAGATCGCGCAGTTGGTCGTTAATGTACGTGATCGCTTCCAGTTTCAGCTGCCGGAGGAGCGGCGTTCTGATGAAATGGTTCAAGACGTCGGGCGAATTCGGCGCGACGCTTGAGACGTTGATCGGGAGCCGCATGATTTTAACCGGCTTGGTGTGTACCTCATAGCCCGCGGCCTTCGCATCTTGAATCAGGTTCTCGGAAACCGCATCGCCGATTAAGGTTCCCTGGTAGAGTTTAACCGACCGAATTGCATCGAAGGAGTCGACGAATTGCTTCAAGCGCTTCAAATCAACATGCCATCCGAGCCGCTCTGACCATGGCTTGACGTTTGCGTAGTCGATGTACATGTTCGTGGGTCGGTCGAATATGGCCGCAAGCTCTTCAATGCGCTTTTGATGCCTTACTACAAGTTTCGCTATGCGGTCTGTCTTGGGCGCAAACATATGGTTCTCATTATGAGCCATGCACCAGTATGTGCAAGATGGGGCGATTGTCACCTTATATAAGGTACTCGCGTCTAAATATTTGCGATTTTCATTCAATTCATTACACTTAATGCGTATCAGGGAGTGACTGTGCTCGGACTCACGCGCGTACCGCGTATACGGACGCCGGCATGCCGGGTGCCCCCCATCCCATCCATGGCGATGCCAACCAACACTGAAAGCGAGCGCCGCACACGGCGGGAAAGGATCGACCCGCGCCTCAAAGCGCGCGGGTGGGACATCGTGCCTTTCGAGCCCGGTCTGGGCGTTGGCCGCTACCGCCATCACGCGATTACGGAGTATCCGACGGCAAACGGGCCGGCGGACTATGCGCTCGTCGTGGACGGTAAATTGGTCGGCGTCATTGAGGCGAAGAAGGTGACGCTCGGGCCGCAGAACGTGCTCACGCAGGCCGAACGGTATTCGCGGGGGATCGAGGGAAGCCCTTTGGATTTCGGCGGCTACCACGCCCCCTTCTTGTATTCCACGAACGGGGAAGTGTTCTGGTTTCACGACGTACGCAACCCGTTAAACCGATCTCGCAAGGTCCCCGGATTTCACACGCCCGCCGCCCTGCAGGAAATGCTCACGCGCGATTTCGATGGCGGTTCCCGGTGGCTTCGCGACCATGCCGGACTTCACCCGTCCCGTTTCCGCCCGTACCAGATCGAGGCGTGCGCCGCAATCGAGGACGCGATCGAGAAGCGGCGGCGACGGATGCTCATTGCCATGGCGACCGGCACCGGCAAGACCTACACCATCGTGAATGAGGTGTACCGCCTGCTCGCATCCGGCATCGCAAAACGCATTCTTTTCCTCGTCGACCGGCGGGCGCTGGCGGCGCAGGCCGCACGAGCGTTTGCTTCCTTCGAGCCGGAACCGAACAAGAAATTCGACAGTCTCTACGAGGTGTACAGCCAGAGGTTCCAGCACGGCGACCTTGAGGAAGGCGAAGCGTTCGATCCGAAGGTGCTTCCGAAGTCCTACCTGGAGCGCCCGCAATCGAAACACGCCTACGTGTACATCTGCACCATCCAGCGGATGGCGATCAACATTCTCGGGCGGCAGGCGGTGTGGGGCGGCGACGAGGAGGTCGATGACGATGCCGAGCAGATCACGATCCCTCACGGCGCGTTCGACGTGATCATTGCGGATGAGTGCCACCGCGGCTACACGACAGCCGAGGAGTCGGTCTGGAGGAACACGCTCGACCACTTCGATGCGATCAAAATCGGCCTCACGGCCACGCCGGCCGCCCACACGAAGGCATACTTCAGTGACATCGTGTACCCCTACGAGTACGCGCGCGCCGTGCGCGAAGGATACCTCACCGACTATGACGTGGTGACCGTAGCCTCAGGCGTCCGCATGAAGGGCGTCTTCCTCAAAGAAGGCGAGCGGGTGAGCGTGGTCAATCCGGAGACCGGCCTCCATAAGCTTGACGAGCTCGAAGACCAACGGGATTTCCAGCCGACCGATGTCGAACGCCGCGTCACGTCGCCGGATTCGAATCGCAAGATACTCGAGGAAATTCGCAAATACGCCGACGAACACGAGAAGCGATATGGGAGATTCCCGAAGACTCTCATCTTCGCCGATAACGATATACCCCACACGTCCCATGCGGACCAGCTCGTCGATCTCGCGGTAGATGTTTTCGGCCGCGGCCAGTCGTTCATACGCAAGATCACGGGGCGGGTTGACCGGCCATTGCAGCGCATCCGTGAGTTTCGGAACCGCCCGGAACCGGGCATCGTCGTCTCGGTAGACCTCATGTCCACCGGAATCGATATTCCCGACCTGGAATTCATCGTGTTTCTGCGTCAGGTGAAGTCCCGCATCCTTTTCGAGCAGATGCTCGGACGCGGAACGCGGAAAGGGGAGCGGCACGCGGACAAGTCCCATTTCACGGTATTCGACTGCTTCGGTGGCACGCTATTTGAATATTTCAGGGACGCTACCGCCATCACCGCCGAGCCGCCGGACAAACCGGTGCGCACCGTCGCCGAGATCATCAGCGACATTTGGGCAAACCACGACCGCGACTACAACATCCGCTGCCTGGTGCGCCGCCTTCAGCGCGTCGATAAGGAAATGGACGGCAATGCCCGCGAACTTTTCGCTGCCTTTGGCATTGCCGATGGAGACGTCGGGCGGTACGCCCGCGAGTTGCCGTCAAAACTGGTCTCCGATTTCACCGGCACGATGAAGCTTCTTCGCAATTCGTCGTTTCAGGAACTCCTCGTATACTACCCGCGCCCGCAGCGCAGCTTTATTCGCGCGGAAGCCTACGAGGACCAGGTCTCATCGCAATGGCTGGTGCGAGGCGACGACGGCCGCGAATACCGGCCTGAGGACTACCTTGCCGCGTTCGCGGCGTTCGTTCGCGAGAACCCTTCGCACGTGCAGGCGATCCGCATTTTGCTTGACCGTCCCCGAGACTGGGGAACCGCGGCGCTTACCGAGCTGAAGACCCGGTTGGCCGCAGCGCCGCAGCGGTTCACGATTGAGACGCTCGAAAAAGCGCACAAGCTCCGGTACGATAAGGAACTTGTGGACATCATCTCGATGGTGAAGCATGCCGCGAGGGACGAAGAACCGCTCCTCACCGCCGGCGAACGCGTGGCGCGTGCATTTGACCGTCTCTTGGACGACCAGGACTTCACGCTGGCGCAACGCCGGTGGCTCGATCGGATCCGGGAACACCTCATTGCGAACCTCTCGATTGACCAGGATGA
>JAKAVX010000044.1:5824-11272 GCA_021827465.1 Deltaproteobacteria bacterium
GAAAACGTGCCGGTACTCCAGTCGGCCGGCGGATGGAGCAACGCGCAGCGCACCTTCCCGGGCCTCACGGAACTGCTCAGGAAATTTAACGAGGCTATAGCGGCATGACCGACGTCGTACAAAAACTGTGGGGCTTCTGCCACACCCTTCGCCACGACGGGATCGACTATGGCGATTACATCGAGCAGATTACGTTCCTCCTGTTCCTCAAGATGGCGGAGGAGAAGGGCCTTAATTTGCCGAAGGGCTGCGATTGGAACACGCTGCGGGAAGCAAGTGGCTCCAGCCTTCTCGATGAATATTCCGACCTCCTACGAAAGCTCGGCAAGACGCCTGGCATCTTAGGTGATATCTACGCCGAGGCGCAATCCCGCTTCAACAATGCCGTCAATCTCAAGCGGCTCATCAACCTGATCGATGAAGTCGAATGGACCGGGCTTGGCGTTGATGTGAAAGCAGCGGCCTACGAAGGGTTGCTCGAGAAGGCAGCAAGCGAAGGAAAGAAAGGCGCCGGCCAGTATTTCACCCCGCGCGTCCTTATCCAGTCGATTGTGCGCTGCATGAAGCCCGACCCGCGCGCGCATCAGGATTTTGCGATTTCCGATCCGGCTTGCGGTTCCGGAGGCTTCTTGGTCTCCGCTTATGAATGGTTTTTGGAACAAACGAAGGGGGGCGCGATCGATCGGGCGCTCGCCAAACGCGTCCGGACGAAAACATATTACGGGCAGGACTTGGTCGCGCGGCCGCGCCGTCTGGCGCTCATGAACCTCAACTTGCACGGCATCGAGCCGCGCATCGGGTTGGGGGACACGATCTACGAGCCGCCGGGTTCCGATCGTTTCGATGTCGTTCTCACGAACCCTCCTTTCGGCACCAAGGGCGCGAATCAGGCGCCGGAGCGCGAGGACTTCACCATTGCCACATCGAACAAGCAGCTTAACTTCCTGCAGCACGTGATGACGATCCTGAAGCCCGGGGGAAGAGCCGCGGTCGTTTTGCCGGACAACTGCCTCTTTGAAGACAAGGCCGGCGAGGTGTTCGAGATTCTCATGCAGGACTGCAATCTGCATACGATCTTGCGCTTGCCACGCGGGACGTTTACTCCATACAGCCAGGGCGTGAAGGCTAATGTTGTTTTTTTCCAGAAAGGGTTACCGACCGAGAACGTCTGGATTTTCGACGCGCGATCGAACGTTCCCGGCATCACGAAAAAAGACCGCCCACTTACGTCGCAACATTTTGCTGAGTTTGAGAAGTGCTACAGTGCCGATCCGAACGGGATGTCGAAGCGAAAGGACTTGGGCGAGGAAGGCCGGTTTCGGAGATTCTCGACAGCGGATCTGAAGAAGCGTAATTTCCGATTGGACATCACCTGGCTCAAGGACGACACGCTTGAAGATGCAGACGACCTGCAGGAGCCGCAGGAACTTGCCAATGCGGCGATCACGGAACTTGAAGGCGCCCTCAAAGAACTGCGAGCAATCGTCGGGCTCGTCGAAAAGGAAGAAGGCATTGCCCAATGAACGGCGAGCTTCCTGAAGGCTGGGTGGCGACGACACTCGGGGCCGTTTGTTCCAAGCCGCAATACGGTTGGACGTGTCGTGCCGCGAAGATCGGCAAGATCAAATACGTTCGGACGACCGACATTTCCAATGGCACGATTGACTGGGCAACTGTTCCCTATTGTGATGAAGCTCCGACTGATATTGCCAAATATCGCATCTCGCCTAATGACATTTTGGTCTCGCGGGCCGGCTCGGTGGGCGTCAGTATTCGCGTGGGTAACGTACCGTGCGATGCTGTGTTTGCTTCGTATCTGATCAGGTTTAAGCCGCTCGACGGTGTCTCACCAGAGTTCGTCGAGTACTTCTTGAAATCTGCTGCTTACTGGCAATCCATCTCGGAATTCTCGTCTGGCATTGCAATACCAAACGTTAACGCATCAAAGCTAGCGTCCCTTGAACTGCCTCTTGCACCACCGTTTGAGCAACGACGGATCGTAACCAAGCTAACCGAGCTAATCGGCAGAATCGACAATTGCCGCGAGCATCTCGCACGCGCCCGGGTACTATTGGAGCAGTTTCGGCAAGCCGTTTTGGCTGCGGCGTGCTCTGGGCGGCTTACAGCGGATTGGAGGCAGAGCCAGGGTCTTGCGATTGAATCGCCGGCATTGCGCTCAACCCTGTCGAATCAACTGCCAACACCGACTGTCAACGTGGTTGAGCGGAGCAAGACAGGTGCATTGCCCGACTCTTGGGAATGGGTTGCCCTGGGGCAACTCGGGCACTTTACGGGCGGCGGCACTCCACCCAAGAATATCGCGGCGCTTTGGAACGGGACGATACCCTGGGTGAGTCCGAAGGATATGAAACGCGCCAGAATAGCTGACGCAATAGACCACGTCTCAGAAGCAGCATTTAAAGTATCCCCGATTAAACTGATCCCGACGGGCTCGATCTTGTTTGTGGTTCGTGGCATGATCTTGAACCATACCTTGCCGATCGCGATTACCGACATGCCCATTGCTATAAATCAGGACATGAAGGCGCTCACCCCTGCATATAGCGACATGGCCGAGTATATTTTTATCGCTTCACAATTTATTGCACAAAAACTTCTTTTTGAGGTCAAAGAAGCAACTCATGGTACACGGCGGCTCGAGACGGCGCTTTTGTTAGGTTGGGCCGTGCCTCTACCTCCACTTAAAGAGCAACAGGAAATTGTTCGGCGTGTAACCGCACTGTTTTCGTTTGCTGATTCAATCGAGAGTCGCCTTCAAGGCATTGTCCAGGTCGTTGAGCACCTGCAACCGTCATTGTTTAGAAAGGCGTTCGACGGCGACTTGATCCAGTCGCGATCAATCCACGCGCCGACGACATAATTACGCTATGTACCTACGGCAACTAAAGATATCCCGGTTCCGATCTTGCAAAGATACTGTTGTCGATCTACAGCCCGACCTAACGGTCTTGGTTGGGGAAAACAATAGCGGAAAGACAAATATTATCGACACCGTGCGGTTACTGACATCTCCTCTCAATGGGAGGCGAGATCGCTACGGCGAAGATGCCGACGTGCGCTTTGGTGCGACGCCTCGCAATTTCGAAATTGTTGGGGAGTATGGCGGCCTCAGCGATACGCTAAAGGGCCTTCTCATCACGGCGGTGCCAGACCCGACTCAAGACGTTGCCATCTTTGGATGTCGTTATGAGCCGGCATCCGCGAATGCTCTATATGGTCGCTTTATCGCGTGGGCGGGCAGATTTGACACTGCAGAGCCGGAGGGTGGTTCAACAACACTTATTCGGCACGTTTTCCTTCCAGCCCTTCGGGATGCGCATCAGGCGCTCGGGTCCGGAAGCGCGACGCGGATAATGGCACTCCTGCGCCATTTTCTTCCGGAAGCGGAGGAAGAGCAATTCCTTGAAGCGGTTCGTAGGGGGGAAGCGCCACCAATGGCCCTGACGCGCATGAATACAGAGATCGGCATAGCCCTGAACGAATTGACAAGCGGAGTTCGACCCCAAAGCGCCGAGGTAAAATTCGTGAATGAAACGGTCCAGGACGTTGCTCGGGACCTGCGCTTCAAGCTCGGGGATCGTGGCGCAGACCTGGGTGAAATCAGGGCGTCCGGTCTTGGATACGCCAATTTGCTTTACATGGCGACCGTGGTTGTCGAATTGACCAAGGCGCAAGAGGCAGACCTTACACTGTTTCTGGTGGAGGAACCGGAGGCGCATCTACATCCGCAACTCCAGATGCTCGTCCTGGAGTTTCTGCTTGAAAAGGCCAAGGCGTCGGCGACCCGAGTGACTGCTCCTGGGCAGCCGGAGGGGAGAATCCAAGTGGTCGTTTCGACGCACTCGCCGAATTTGACCGCCTGGGTGCCTCCGAAACATCTCGTTGTCGTGCGATCAGTCGCAATGGCGAATGAAGTGTCGCCGGGAAGCGCATGCGTTCCGATCGCAATGCTCAATATGGACGTGCCCTCTCTGAAAAAGATTAATCGCTATCTCGACGTGACGCGCTCCGCTGTTCTCTTCGGTACACGCACCGCGCTCGTTGAGGGTATTGCGGAGGCTCTATTGCTTCCAGTTCTTGCGAAGAAACTCGTTCTTGCCGCAGATCATGATGGCTGGCTTCGGTTCAAGGGTACGACCCTGGTCCCAATTGATGGTGTCGATTTCCGGCCCTACGTGCGCATCCTTCTCTCCTCTCACAACGGCTCGCGAACTGCTGATCGCGTAGTCGTTGTGACGGATGCGGACCCTTCGCTACCCGGAAACAGAAAACTCGACCTTGAAGCACTCGCCGCAGAGCTGGGTGCCGCCGCCGCCCTATCGGTATTTACGAACCAACGAACCCTCGAAAACGATTTGCTTGTTGCGGGTAATGAGGCTGTTTTAAAGTCAGTGTTCCTGTCCATTCATCCGCACTCCGAGGAACGATGGAACGCCACCGTCGAAACGCGCCCGTCGGCTGATCGGGGAGATGCGTTTGTGAGCCTGCTCGCCGAGTCAAGGACGCGGAAAGGCGATTTTGCGCAGGAGCTTGCGGCGGCCATAGAAGCAGGGGCGCATTTTGTCGTTCCCGAATACCTCAGGTTGGCGATTCACAAAATCGGCGAGGCATGACGGTGACCGATGAGCAAAGGCAATTTGCAGAGCACGTGCACGAGGCATTTGTGCAAGCATGTCCCGGCGCCGGCAAGACCAAGACGATCATAGTCCGACTGGCTGAGATCGCGAAGAGCCTTCCGCCCCGCCGTGGCGTTGCAGTGCTCTCCTTTACCAACAAGGCAATTGAGGAATTCAGGACACGAAGCTCGGCCGCCGGTGTTGGAGCAATGCTGCGGCATCCGGGGTTCATAGGGACATTCGACGCGTTTGTCCGTCATTTCCTATTCTCACCGACCGGCGTTGAAGGGAACGACCGTAAACCTCAGATCGTGGACAGCTGGGACAGCCTCGACGTCGAAGTCAGGCTTCAAGGCAGCGATTCATTCGCTGGTTCAGGCGTGAGCCTGGACCTGTTCGATGCGGACACGAACGAGATCAATCCGACCCGGATCACGAACCGTGGACTGAAAGCTCACGTTACAGAGCATCGCGCTCGCTACCAAAGGGCTGCGCAACTGCGCCGACAGCACTGGAACCGGCTTGGGTTCTACTCGGCCAGCGATGCGCGAGCAATCGCGTTGCGACGAATTCGAGACCCGGCGTGGGCGGGTGCACTTGGCCGTGCGATCTCCGGTCGATTTCAAGAGATCATTGTTGATGAAGCTCAGGACTGCAACCCTCTCGACCTTGAGGTCCTTTCCTGGCTTCGCCGCCACGGCGTCAAGGTAACTCTCGTATGCGACATGGATCAATCGATCTACGCATTTCGAGACGGTGATCGCCGGCACCTTGAGGACTTCGCAGAATCGTATAGAGCGGAAGATCGCCT